>JBJEAY010000660.1:0-6210 GCA_051869575.1 Prevotella sp.
GCTCCCGATACAGCCTTGCCGTCAATATCTACTGCGCTGAAAGAGGGCAGTCGTCCGCCCTTCTTCACATTCTGCAGTTCCTTGAGTTGGCGTACTAACATCGAGGCCCTGGCATTGTTCTTATCTGCCTTCACCATAGCTTGGGCCAATGTGTAGGCCATGACATAGTCAGGTTCTGCCGTGTTGATAAGGTATTTCTTGATGAGATAGAGACTCACAATACTTTTGGGGTGCTTGCTAATGTATTCCTGTGCAGCCTTTTTTGCCTGAGGGGGTGACATGTTGGCTGCCGAGAGGCGGAAGGCTGTCATATCCTCATTGGTCTTGTCGCCCTTGATCTCCACTTCCTTGAGGTGGGAGGCATCGCCGCTGATTTCGGCCATAGTGCCTGACTTGCCGAAAACAGGCAGTTCGGAGTAGTTGGGGAATACAATGATAAAGGTAGCCTCGTCGCCAAGCGTCGTCTCGTAGGAGAAGCGCCCGTCAGCCACCTTGATGGTGTCCATTCCAGAGAGACCTCCGTCAGGACTATAGACATAGAACTCACCCTGATTGAAGCTCCTCAGGCGGCCCTTGATGCGGAAATGCCCGCTTTTAGTGCCACATGAAACCACAACCAGGGTGAGTAGGATATATCCTAAGATTTTCTTCATTCCTTATTTGCTGACATTGAGCAGTTCAAGATCCTTGGCTGCATATCCAGCCCAAGAGGAATCCTTGCTGATGGCATTGCGCAGAGCGTTGGCAGCATCAGTTGTATTGCCCTGACGTGCGTTGAGGATTGCCTTGAGATAGTCAGTTGTAGCGTCGGCATTCTTGATATTGCTCAGAGTGCTTGCAGCAGCGCTGTAGTTCTTGTTGAGAATCTGAGCCAAGACAGCTGTGTTGCTGTTGATGTTGGCAAGATCCTGCTCAGCCTGTGCATACTTACCCTGTGCGATGTGCAGGTTGCCGAGAGCCTCCTGGATATTGCTTGCGCCAGAAGCCTGTGAAATCAAGTTCTCAGCCTTGGCAACGTTGCCTTCTGTGAGGGCTATCAAACCAAGGTTAGCCTTTGCGTCGGCGCTGTTGGCATCGATGGCGAGAGCCTTCTCTGCGTATGACTTGGCAGCGCTATAGTCACCACGCTGGTAAGCCAATGTTGCGAGGTTATTGAAGGCGCGAGCATCGTTGGGGAAGAGCTTGGTTGTGGTCTTGTATATGTCTTCCTTCTCGGCTGCGTTGTCGGTGAGACCGGCGTTGTAAAGGAGCTCCTCAAGGCTCAGCTGCTGAGCGTCGCTCTTGTACTGATCCTTAATCTGCTCGTCGCTACGTCCGATAACCTCATAGTTGATGGTCATGCGTGAACGGCGAAGCTGTGGGAGAATGCCGTCGGCGAGCTCGCGGAATACAGAACTCATGTTCTTGATCTGCTGTTCGCGCTCCTCGGGATCCTTATACATAGAAAGCACACGGAGAATGACGTCCTTGTCCTGAATGTTGGACACCTTAACCAGCTCCTGGAATCCTTCCCAGTCCTGAGCAGTGTATTTTGCATCCACTGCAGCACCTGTGTTCTTGGTGTTCTTCAACTGCTGCTTTACGTATGTCTCTGTATTCTTCTGACGCTTGTTAGCCAATTTGTCGTTGAGGTCGAAACCACCATCAGGTGAAGCATAAGCCGAAACCTCGATATTCTTCAGGGCGAGGGTTTCCTGCTCCTGCTGAATCTTGTTGAGAAGGCTTACGAACTCCTTTACAGAGTTGTTCTTCAGTTCGCTTGAACGGAGATTAGCCTGCTGGATAAGGAACTTGATGTTGGCATCCTGCTTCTTCTCGATGATACGCTGATAAGCATCTGAAGACACGCTTGGAGTAGCCTGCTTTACAGTGACATATCCAAGCTCGCCTGTAGATATTACACCGTCAGCCACCTTAATGGCAGGAACCTCCTGCTGCTTGTTGCCTATCTTGGCGTCGAATGTCAGGTAAAGCTCGCTCTTCTGCATTTCGGGCACATACTTGAAGTTGGTCTTCATGGTATAGTTGCCGCCAACCTTGTAGGCAATGGTCTGGTCGTTACCTTCAACTTTCTCTCCCTGGAATGTGGCTGCCTCGCCACGGGCAACTTGTCCGTCGCCATAACGAAGTTCGGGAATAACTGTAACAACAGCCTTCTTCTTCATATACCCTTCAGGGAACATGCCATTGATGGTAGCAGATACATTGCCGCCATTTGACTCAAGCGGATTTGGCACTACGCTGAAATTGTCCGCTGAAAGTGCTCCAAGTTTTCCGGAGCACGATGTCAGAAGCATAATTGATGCTGCTGACAACAGGAAAAGATGTTTCTTTTGCATTGCTATAAAAAATAATTAGTATATATACGTTTCTTTATGATATATCATCGTGCCGCGAGCGGGACTCGAACCCGCACAGCCATTACTGGCCAAGGGATTTTAAGTCCCTCGTGTCTACCAATTCCACCATTGCGGCATGGTCTTAGACAATACATTCCTTGTTTTTCGACTGCAAAGATATTACATTATTTTCATTTTGCCAAACATAAGTGGTTTTTTTTTATGTTTTTAACCTACTTTTGGGGCTTTATGCCTTATTATTTGCAATAAATCGTCTTTTTGTTTTGTTTTTACATCGAATTGTTGTACCTTTGCACCCCGAAATCATATTATATATATAATAAAAGGTATAGCAAGCAGAAGCATTATGAAAATAGAAAGTATTATTAGTAATTCCGTGATAGAGGCTGTCAAGGCTCTATATGGTCAAGAGGTGGCACCCAAAATGGTGCAGATACAAAAGACAAAGCAGGAGTTTGAGGGTAATCTCACACTCGTAGTGTTCCCGTTCCTCAAAATTTCCAAGAAGAAACCCGAGGACACTGCTCAGGAGATAGGACAGTATCTGCAGGACAACTGCAGTGCAGTAGCAACGTTCAATGTGGTGAAGGGATTCCTTAATCTCGTGATTGCCCAATCGGCATGGCTTCAGCTGCTTGCCGACATAGATGCCGACGCAAAGTATGGCGAAAGGAAGGCTGACGACAACTCTCCATTGGTAATGATAGAGTATTCGTCGCCAAATACAAACAAACCCCTTCACCTTGGACATGTGCGCAACAATCTGTTGGGATGGTCGCTTGCCAAGATTATGGAGGCCAACGGCAACAAGGTGGTCAAGACCAATATTGTCAACGACCGTGGCATACATATCTGCAAGTCGATGCTTGCATGGCTCAAATACGGCAATGGTGAAACCCCCGAGACCAGCGGCAAGAAGGGCGACCACCTCATCGGCGACTACTATGTGGCTTTCGACAAGCACTATCGCGAGGAGGTGAAGCAACTCACGGCGAAATATGTCGGTGAGGGAATGGACACTGAGGAAGCCGAGAAGAAAGCAAAGGAGGAGGCTCCGCTTATCAAGGAAGCACATGAGATGCTGGTGAAGTGGGAGCAGAACGATCCTGAGGTGCGTGCCTTGTGGGAGAAGATGAACAACTGGGTGTATGCCGGTTTTGACGAGACATACAAGGCACTTGGAGTGGGCTTCGACAAGATATACTATGAGTCGCAGACATATCTCAAAGGTAAGGCCAAGGTGGAGGAGGGTCTCGCCAAGGGGCTCTTCGAGCGTCATGATGACAACAGCGTTTGGGCTGACCTCACTAACGAGGGGCTCGACCAGAAGTTGCTGCTCCGTTCAGACGGTACTTCCGTATATATGACACAGGATATCGGTACTGCCGAGATGCGATTCAAGGACTATCCCATCGACAAGATGATATATGTGGTTGGCAATGAGCAGAACTATCATTTTCAAGTGCTCTCGATACTTCTCGACCGACTTGGATTCAAGTGGGGCAAGGAACTTGTTCATTTCTCCTATGGAATGGTGGAACTGCCCAATGGCAAGATGAAAAGCCGTGAGGGAACGGTGGTAGATGCCGACGACCTCATCGCCACGATGATTGCCGACGCCAAGCAGACAAGTGAGGAACTGGGCAAGTTTGCCGACATGACCGACGAGGAGCGCAATGAGATTGCCCGCATCGTGGGATTGGGGGCATTGAAATATTTCATCCTAAAGGTGGATGCCCGCAAGAACATGCTGTTCAATCCTGAGGAGTCTATCGACTTCAACGGCAACACCGGACCGTTCATCCAGTACACCTATGCACGCATACGCTCGATAATGCGCAAGGCTGCCGAGATGAATATCCCTGTGGGCGAGATGAAGGCTGAACTGAGTCAGAAGGAAATCGACCTCATCCAGAAGATGAGCGATTATGCCTCTGCCGTAGAACAGGCAGGTAAGGACTATAGTCCCAGTGGCATTGCCAACTATTGCTACGAACTGACCAAGGAGTTCAACCAATTCTACCACGACTACAGCATTCTTAAGGAAGAGGACGTCCAGAAGCGTGCAGTGCGTCTGAAGATAGCTGCCAATGTGGCAAAGATGATCAGCAATGGTATGGCATTGCTCGGCATTGAGGTGCCCGAGAGAATGTGATGAAGATTGATAATTGTAGATTGAATGATTATGCAGAATCCGCCGGATTACCGCCACGATACAGTGTTGCCTTTGCCTATTGAGGTGAAGGCAAACGCTTGGGCTGTTGATGCTGCATGTTCGGGAAATCCAGGTCCGATGGAATACCAGTGTATCGATCTTGCCACTGGTGCACAGGTATTCCATTTCGGTCCGTTGCATGGCACAAACAACATCGGTGAGTTTCTTGCTATTGTGCATGCTCTCGCTCTCCTTGATAAACAAGGCGACACGTTGCGAACAGTATATTCCGACAGCTACAATGCCATCCTTTGGGTGAACAAGAAAAAATGCAAGACAACACTTGAACGCACTCCCGAAACGGAATATCTATACCAAGTGGTGGAGCGTGCCGAGAGATGGCTGAAGAGTCATGTTGTTAAGAATCCTATTGTGAAGTGGGAGACAAAAAAATGGGGAGAGGTTCCTGCTGACTTCGGCAGGAAGAAGTGACTCTCTATTTTATTGGCAGTGTGAGATAGAAGCGCGAACCATTCTCATACTCCGGGTCGATGCCCACTTTCCCTCCCAATCGCTGTGATATTACATGACAGATGTTCAGCCCAAGACCAGTGCCTTGGTGGAAGGAGTCGAGCTTGGCAAAACGCTCGAATATCTCCTGTTGCTTGTCCTTGGGTATGCCGCATCCCGTGTCGGTGACAGAAATTGTCAGTATGCTTTTTGTCTTGTCATACGAACAATCCAATGTGATGTTTCCCTCTTCAGTATATTTGATGGCGTTAGTGAGGAAATTGATGATAACTTGTGCAACCCTCATGCCGTCGGTTATTATCTCAAAGTCATCGCCGATGTTGGTGGTGAACAGGATTGGTACATTGGGTTTTGCCCTGTGTTTCACCGTTTCTATCGACATACGGCAAATGTTGTTCACGAAATGCGGACGGTATTTCATCTTGTAGTTGCCGCTATGTAGGTCGTGCAGCGACATTACGTCGTCGATGAGTTGTTTCAGCATTTCCTCATTGCGTCGAATAATATCCACAAAGTCCTCTTTTTCCTTTGCGTCAAGTTCGTTTTCCTCGTCCAACAAGAGTTTTGAGAATCCAACGATGGCGTTGAGCGGAGTGCGTATCTCATGACTCATGTTTTGTATGAACGTACTCTTTAGCTTTTCCGACTCCTGAGCCTTGCTGATAGCGGCATTCAGTTCGTCGTTCTTTTCTCTTAGTCGCTTTTTGCTCTTGTGGGTGTGCCAAAGATAGGAAGAGAGAAAAGCTGTCAATAATAATGCGAAGACAAGTGCAAGTATGGAAATACGCCTGTTGAGTTCCGACTTTTCTTGTTGCATTTTGAGTACGGCTTCCTTACGGCTGTCCATAGCTTCTGACAGTCTCTGTTCTGCTTTCATACGGTTGATTACCAATGCGTTGTTGTCCAACATCAGTTTATGCCGCGCCTGCTGGTATCTTCCCAGTTCATTTTGCTGTTTCAACTGTTCGATGTTGAGGTTGGCAGAGGCAAGTTTCATCTGCATGTTCTTTGTTTCCAGAAGGTTATTGCCTGCGATGTTGTTCATCTCCATGCGGTCGGCTTCAAACACTTCCTTCATTTTTTGACGGTGAAGCACCACCTCCTGTTGGAATATCTCGCATGCCTTCTTCCATTCTCCATTGTTTGCACAATCCAGCTCCATAA
>JBJEAY010000661.1:0-6197 GCA_051869575.1 Prevotella sp.
CTTGCCGGGGTCAACCGAGTCAAGATAGAGCAACTGAGCCTGAAGGGTATTGGCTGTATAGTCGTCTATCTGCGTACCAAGGAAAATAATACGATCCATCATAAGACGCGAGAACACGTCCATCTGAGTCACATTAAGTTGTCTCTCCTCCAAAATATAGGGGTTGAGATACTGAGCCTGCTGGCTCACCACATCATCCAAAACCATCCCGTTAATGCCAAGATGCTTGGTTGCATATTTTCTAAAATCATTCATAGTTCTTATATATGTTTCAAATCGTTTTTACGTATTATATATTGACAAAAATAGAAGGCTACCGACCTTTTCATTTCGTTCGTGGAACAAAATTAATAAAAAAAGTCGATAACCTTCTATTTTATTAGTTTTTTTTCCTAAAAAATCTTATTTTTCTGACATTAACTTGTTAAACTCGTCCAAAGTGACCGTTTTTTCGTTCAATTTAACGACTTTTTTGATTGTCTCTGCAAGTTTTACATCAGATGCGCGCTCAACGTAAGGTTCGAAACTCTTCTCGTCCTTCATCATCTGCTGAACGTAATTGTCGAGATACTCGTCGGGCACATTGCTCATACCATACTGGGCAAACTGCATGCGGGCAACATCCTTGCATACCTTGAGAACGTCGTCCTTGTCAACCTTGATGTTGTTGGCCTTCATGAGCTCGTTCTTGATAAGGCTCCACTTGAGCTCGGCAACACTGGCGGCAAAGTTATCCTCGATGAACTTGTCGTCCTTGTCGGGATTGTTGCTCTTCATGATGCGCTTGAGAAGCTCCTCGGGGAAGGTGAGTTCGCCAACCTTGTTCTCGGCATACTTGCGAAGGTCGAGCATAAACTTGAACTCCTCGTCGTTGGCAAACTGAGCCTTGATAGAGTCAGCCACCTTCTGACGGAACTCTGCCTCGTCCTTGACGTTGCCCTCACCATACACCTGGTCGAAAAGCTCCTGGTTGACGTCGGCCTTGATAAAGCGAGACACCTCGGTGACGAGATATGTGAAGTCGGACTCAAGAGCCTCGGCCTGCTCGTCGCTAATCTTAAGCAACGACTTAATCTCGGCATTATTCTCAGGATATGCCTTCTTGGGATTGAAGGTGATGACACTGCCCACCTTGGCACCCTCGAACAGCTTCTGCTGATCTTCCACCTTAATATATTCGGGCATCAGCACTGCCTGCTCTACTACAATACCATCTTCCTTGGCATTGCCATCGGCATCAAGTTCGCGAAGGTCGCCCTTGAGCATATCATTCTGGGCTGCATCATAGCTATCCACCTTGTCATAGTGACCCGAACGGCTTCTGAACATATCAACCTGCTGGTCAACGAGCTTGTCGTCAACCTCAATTGAATAATGGTCGATGGTGTCCTTGTCGTTAATCTCCACGTTGATTTCAGGAGCAACGGCAATATCGAAAATAAACTCGAAGGGACCGTCCTTCTCCAAATCCTGCTCTACCTGAGCTGCATTGGGCAGAGGATTGCCAAGCATGGCAATCTTGTTGTCAATGATATAACCATTGAGCTTTTCACCCAACATCTTATTGATAACGTCCATCTTGACCTGCATGCCAAACTGACGTTTAATCATACCTATCGGGGCCTGACCCTTGCGGAAACCTGGGATGTTGGCCTGCTTACGATAATTCTTCAGGGTCTTATCTACCTCACCCTGATAGTCATCCTTCTCAATGGTGACTTTCAGCACTCCATTGATTTTGTCTGGATTTTCAAATGAAATGTTCATCTTTCTTTTTCTGTTATATATTATTATTGTTATTCAAATTGAGGTGCAAAGTTACATATAATTGAGCGAATATCGGCATTTTTTGCAGTTTTTAACCATTTTCGGCTCATAATCCGTCGCTTTCGCGCGCTTCTTTGGCCTTGCGTTCCTCTTCCATGAGTTGGAAATCCTTCTTGCGCAACACAAAACTGTTACTGAGATACTTCTCGCGGACAATCTTGTTTTCAGCCAATTCCTCGGGACTGCCCTGAAACAGGATGCGTCCCTCGAATAGCAGATAGGCACGGTCGGTTATGCTAAGCGTTTCCTGCACGTTGTGGTCGGTGATAAGGATACCGATATTACGGTCCTTGAGCTTCCACACTATCTGCTGGATATCCTCAACGGCAATAGGATCGACTCCTGCAAACGGTTCGTCGAGCATTATAAACTTGGGGTCGATGGCAAGACAGCGGGCTATCTCGGTGCGGCGACGCTCGCCTCCCGACAATTGGTCGCCATTATTCTTGCGTACCTTCTGCAGACGGAACTCTGCTATCAGACTCTCAAGTTTCTCAAGCTGATAGGCGCGAGGCTTGCCTGTCATCTCAAGCACCGACATTATGTTGTCCTCGACACTCATCTTGCGGAACACGCTGGCTTCCTGTGCCAAATATCCAATACCGGCACGGGCTCGCTTATAAACTGGGAACTTGGTGATGTCAAGGTCGTCGAGATAAATATGACCGGCATTCGGCACTATCAATCCGGTGGTCATATAGAATGAAGTAGTCTTGCCTGCACCATTGGGGCCAAGCAATCCTACAATCTCACCTTGCCTAACATTTATTGAGACATCGTTGACGACAGTACGCTTTCCATATTGCTTAACGAGGCCTTCAGTACGGAGCACCATGCACTCCTTTGTTGTATTTTCGTCCATTACCTTATATAAATATGGCTGCAAAGTTAGTGTAAAAGTCGGAAATAACAAAATAATTTGGATTTTTTTTTGTATTGTCTGCAACTTTCTGTAACTTTGTACCCGATTTAAAGAAAAATATGATGTTAATACACAAGTCTTTGACCTCTTTCGGCAAGTATCTTATGCTGATGGGTCGTACGTTCCAACGTCCTGAAAGGTTTAGGATGTTCTTTAAGGAATATGTGAAGGAGATGGCAAAACTGGGTGTCAACTCGATTGGCATCGTGCTACTCATCTCGTTCTTTATTGGTGCAGTGATATGCATCCAGATGAAACTCAACATCCAGAGTCCTTGGATGCCAAGATGGGTCACTGGATATACTACGAGGGAAATCATGCTTCTTGAGTTCTCCTCGTCTATCATGTGTCTGATACTCGCTGGTAAGGTGGGTTCGAACATTGCATCTGAGATAGGAACGATGAGGGTGACACAGCAGATTGACGCCCTCGACATTATGGGTGTGAACTCTGCTTGCTACCTGATACTGCCTAAGGTGCTCGGACTAATCACCATTATGCCCTTCTTGGTGATATTCAGTTCGGCATCTGGTATATTGGGAGCTTATGGCACGGCTTATATCGGGCAGGTGCTACTACCCGATGACCTGACGTTAGGACTACAACACAGTTTCAACTCATGGTTTGTATGGATGAGTATCATCAAGAGCCTGTTCTTTGCATTCATCATCTCAAGCGTACCTTCCTATTTCGGATACACCGTTGAGGGAGGATCGGTTAACGTGGGAAAGGCAAGTACAGACGCTGTTGTAACGAGCAGTGTGCTCATACTCTGCTCTGACGTGTTCCTCACTCAATTACTATCTTAATTTCGGATTATTATGATTGAAATACAAAATTTGTGCAAATCGTTCGGTGAAAAGGACGTGCTGAAGGATATTACCACTACATTCGAAAATGGCAAGACCAACCTCATAATCGGACAGAGTGGTTCGGGAAAGACTGTGCTGATGAAAAATCTCGTGGGACTGCTCGACCCTACGAGCGGACATGTGCTCTATGATGGGCGTGACTTTGTCTCGATGACAAAAAAGGAGAAAATCACCCTCAGACGAGAAATGGGAATGATATTCCAGAGTGCTGCTCTCTTTGACTCGCAAACGGTGTTGGAAAATGTAATGTTCCCACTCGACATGTTCTCGAACATGACACTGCGCGACAGAATAAAAAGGGCGCGCACATGTCTCGACCGAGTAAACTTGGTGGATGCCGAAGAAAAGTTCCCAGGAGAAATTTCCGGTGGTATGCAGAAACGCGTGGCTATCGCTCGCGCCATAGCACTCAATCCTCAATACTTGTTCTGCGACGAGCCGAACTCAGGACTTGACCCCAAGACATCACTCGTCATCGACGAACTGCTACACAGTATCACCAAGGAATACAATATCACAACAATAATCAATACCCACGACATGAACTCGGTGATGGGTATTGGTGAAAATATAATTTTCATCTACGAAGGTCACAAGGAATGGCAAGGACAAAGCAAGGACATCATGGGCACCACTAACCAGAAACTTGCCGACTTCATTTTCGCCAGCGACCTGCTAAAGAAAATGAGAAGCACATATATGGAAAAGATGAAGTGAGGATTTCTCACTTCATCTTCCATACATCTATTTCATCTTCCATACTCCGTTTTCCTCAAGCATCGGAACGACGATTTCCTCATTGACACTATCGCTGAAACATAGTGTCAGAAATACATTCGTCACCTTAGTCACACTGTCGGTCTTGGCGGTTACAATCTTCACCTCGTTTATCCCTTGATGCAACTTTTTCAACTCAAGGATGTATTGCTTGGCATTCACCAAGAGCTGTTCACGATAATGAGGGGGCAAACTGTCTGTCCCGACACAACCTGCCGAGAAATAAGCATAACCGCCCGACAACAGACTGTCGTAGTATGCCTTTGCCGCCTTTGCCGCAATATCCTCACGACTCGGTCCATTGTCTCCACCACATGACACCAACAAAAGCATCATCACAGCGATAACTATCAGAATATGTCTCATTCCTAATCCCTAATTCCTAATCCCTAATTCCTAACTAAAAATCACTTCTGTCGGATAAAGATATTGATAGGCGTACCCGTAAGATTCCAGTTGTCACGAATCTTGTTCTCCAGGAATCTCTTATACGGCTCCTTAATATACTGCGGGAGGTTGGCGTAGAACACGAAAGAGGGAATCTGCGTGTTAGGCAACTGAGAGCAGTACTTTATCTTGATATACTTACCCTTGATTGATGGTGGCGGATAGGCCTCCACGAGCGGAAGCATAACCTCATTGAGTCTTGTCGTACCAATCTTGGCAGTGCGATGGAGATACACTTCCTTGGCAGTCTCAAGCACCTTAAAGATACGCTGCTTGGTGAGCGCAGAGGCAAAGACTATGGGGAAGTCGGTAAAGGGTGCCATACGGTTGCGTATAGCGTCGGTAAAGGTGTCGATGACTTTCTGCGACTTATCCTCTACAAGATCCCATTTATTTACAACCACCACAAGACTCTTATTGTTCTTTTGGATAAGTTGGAAGATATTCATATCCTGAGATTCTATACCTCGCGTGGCATCCAGCATCAATATGCATACATCACTGTTCTCAATAGCACGGATGGAGCGCATGACACTGTAGAACTCCAGGTCTTCGGTCACCTTGTTCTTCCTACGGATACCGGCTGTATCGACAAGATAGAAATCAAAGCCAAACTTGTCATATCTCGTGTAAATACTATCGCGGGTCGTACCGGCTATCTCTGTCACGATGTTACGGTCTTCTCCGATAAAGGCATTGATAATACTGCTCTTGCCTGCATTGGGGCGACCAACAACAGCAAAACGGGGAATACCATCTTCAAGAATGTCAGATGTGTCGGGTTTCAACTTCTCAAGCACAAGGTCAAGCAAATCACCTGTTCCGCTTCCTGTTGCTGCCGATACACAATAAGGATCGCCCAATCCTAACTTGTAGAACTCAGCGGCATAATACTGCTCAATATTGTTATCAGCCTTGTTGGCAACGAGTATTACGGGTATTTTGGTCTTCCTCAGAATCTTTGCCACATCCTCGTCCAAGTCTGTCACACCATTATGCACATCCACCAGAAAGAGCACAAGGTCAGCCTCTTCGGTGGCTATAACCACTTGCTTGCGTATTTCCTCTTCGAAAACATCATCCGAGTTTACTACCCATCCACCAGTGTCAACTACAGAGAACTCACGGCCACACCATTCGCACTTGCCATACTGGCGGTCGCGTGTCGTACCGGCTTCATCACTGACAATCGCCTTGCGCGACTTTGTCAGTCTATTGAAAAGAGTCGATTTGCCCACATTGGGCCGTCCGACAATTGCTACTAAGTTTCCCATATATTTATTAAATATTTATATGTTATTTAATTCCTAATCTCTAATTCCTAATCCCTAATCCGGATTATATCCAAAACT
>JBJEAY010000662.1:0-6196 GCA_051869575.1 Prevotella sp.
CACGGGCCCTTCCCCGGCTAAAAACTCAAGCCATTAACTGAATATCCCTAAATTAAATATTGAATAATGAAGAGAATACAAAGTCCATATACAGCAGCAATAACAGGATGCGCAGTCCTCTATTATGAGTTCAAGCGCATTCTCCCATTATTGTTGTCTGAAGACTCGGATACGCTTCTGAAGGATGAGATTGAGAACAATCAAATCCTTCTGATAAATTCACGAAAAGCCAGAAGGACATTCGTATTGGAGTTCAAACGTCGTTTTTCCTCTGTGCCTGTTCACTTTTGGCAATTATGGCAAAGCTGGAGCGAGGAAGGGCAACGTGCCGGTTTGTTCTATGCAATACTCAAGACCTATAAACTTGTCTTTGATTTCCACTTCAATGTAGCCATCAAGCGTTGGAACTCTGTTGACCACCAGCTCAATAAGTCTGACATCATGATGGAGTTCAATGAGATTTCGGCTCACGACGAGTTTGTTGACAGTTGGTCTGATAATACCAAAAATCGATGTGCAAGCCAATACCTCACCATCTTGCGGCAGACAGGACTTCTTGCAGAAAAGACAAATGAACTTCAGTCGATACATCCAGATGCTACTGATTTGGAGTATTACTTCCGCTCAGGTGAGGAATGGTTCCTCGAAGCCTGCCTGCTCTATCCGTATGAAATTAACAACATTAAATCACAGTTGCCATGAAGTCGATGACCATTCCAGAGTTGTATGATTATCTCCGTTCTGACCATTTCATGAAGCAGGACGGCAATATATTCTACAACTACTACATATATCAGTACCCTGCCAATAAGGAGTACGAGATGAGACGACAGATTCAGGAGTTTAAGGAGAAATTGGAGCGTCCTACCACTTTCGTAGATGCCCTTGTGCTTGACCTCTTCAAGGTATTCTGTGATTATCTTGCCGCAGAGAAGTTTGGAGACACTTCGCTTTTGGACGACACGTTCGAGGGTGATAAGAGCCATCCCGATATGGTTACCACCGAGCTGACGGCAGAGGCCAATTCCGACAACTTCATCCGTTATGTCAGTGACCGCATCAATAGCCATATCAACTCCAACAACGGCTATAATCATCCGTATGTTTTTGTACATGGCATAGGAAAGATGTTTCCCTACCTTCGCACCAACGTATTTCTGACACGATACGAGAAATACAATGATACGTCCAAGTACAAGATTATCCTCTTCTACCCCGGACATCAGGAAGGAAACACCTTCTCGCTCTTCGATACGCTTGAAGACTCCCATACCTACAGAGCAACTCTATTAGTAAACAAATAAAACCACAACCAAGATATGAAATTCCAGGATTTGTATGAGAAGGGACTTGACCGCAAAGTCAACCCTGCAGTGTCTGCTTCAGATTTGACAGATGATACAGTGCTGACCGAAATAGTGGAGTATGTCTTCACAGAAGAGATTATCATCAATCTATATAATATCCTTACCAACATCAAGCACAACCAAGGCAGCCATGTTGGTATCTGGATCAACGGATATTACGGTTCGGGTAAATCCCATTTTTTGAAATACGCGAGTTATTGTCTCTCGCAGAACAAGGAGCGTTGTGAGATGGCTTTTATCCGTCTGATAAAAGCCACTGAGGACATCATGCTCCATACCAACGGCATGTCCAAACTGGAACAGGAAGGTGTATCTGTGTCTGAACTGAAAGCACTCCGCAACTGGTATGTATCTCAGGCTGATGTGGAAATGGTTATGTTCAACATCGGTGATGTGCATGATGTCAATGCCGACCAGCAGACAGCCTTCACCACCATTTTCTGGAATCAGTTCAATGCCCGGCGTGGCTTCAACTCCTTCAACCTCGCCTTGGCCCAATATTTGGAAAAAGCTCTTGATGACAATGGCAAGTTCGGGGAGTTTAAGGCGTATGTAAAGAGCAAGGGTTACGACTGGGAACGCAACATCTCCCGCTTCGCAGCAGGTCGTCTTGACCTTGCCCTGCAGATGGCAAAGGAGATTGACCCGACACTCTCCACCGACGTTATCCGCACCAAAATCATGAACAATGATGTATCTGTCTCTGTGGAGTCCTTTGCCGCTGAGATGAAGGAATACATCGACAGCAAGCAGAACCGCAACTTCCGCATCCTTTTCTTTGTTGATGAGGTCAGCCAGTTCATTGGTGAGCATAGAGACCTTATTCTTCAACTCCAGTCGCTCGTGAAGCGTCTTGAAGAGGTATGCGAATCACGTTGCTGGATAGCCTGCACTGCACAACAGACACTCGAGGAAGTAGTCACCAATGTGGGTGGCAACACTACCAATCCAGAGGATGAGGTAGGAAAAATCTTGGGACGTTTTGAGGTACGCGCTTCTCTGCAAGGCACTTCTCCAGAGTATATCACACAAAAGCGTATTCTTGAAAAGAAAGGTGATGTCGAAATCACGCTTGGCGAAATGTTTGAGAAGGACAAAGCCAAACTGGATGCCCAGTTTATCCTTCCCAGCACCTATAAGGCTTACTCCAGCAAGCAGGACTTTATCGCCTGCTATCCATTTGTTCCTTACCAGTTCCAGCTCATCATGAAGGTGTTGGACTCTTTCGTCAATATGAACTTTGTGGATAAGCAGGTCAAGGGAAATGAACGCTCCCTGATCAATATCACGTTCTCCATTGCCAAAGATACAGCTCAGATGGAAGTAGGAGAATTTGTGTCGTTCGACAGGTTCTTTGGAGCCATGTTCCAAGGTTCGATGCAGCATCTCGGCCAGCGGGCACTGTCCAATGCACGACATGCACTCGACCTCATTACCGACCCCGACAAACAGGAATTCTATCGACGGGTTGTTTATGTTCTCTTCATGGTATGCAACCTGTCGGATGTGGACAAACAGTCTTTCTCTGCCACCATCGACAATATTGTCACGTTGCTGATGACAAAGATGGATGCCAGCAAGGCAGCCATCAAGCAGGACGTGAGCACCGTGCTTGCCTTCCTAATAGACAAAGCCGTAATCCGCAAGGTAAAGACTGATAGTGGTGCCGAGATTTATGAGTTCTATACCGAAGAGGAGTCTAAGGTTGCCCAGCTGATCAGCAACCAGCAGGTGGATAGCAATACCTACAGTGACGAGCTGAAGACCATCTTCTTCAACCATTTCGGCAACCCGAGCAACAAAGAGAACTATGCGACCCGCTCCTTCAACGTGGGCATCAACATTGACGGACGCAATTATCTCAGCAACAATGCAGATGTATGCATAGATTTTGTCACTACAGCCAGCACGGATTCTGCCGACATGTTTGCATTCAGCACAAACAATTCTCAGCAGGGCACGCATCTGATATTCTTCCTCTATCCCCTTATCAAGGACAATAAGGAACTCAGGGCCAACTTCCTCTACTATTGCCGTGTGCAGCGTTTCGCTCAGGAGCCTGCCATCAGTGAGGAACGCCAACGCACCAAAAGGTTGTTTCAGGAACGTGCCAAGGATTTATACGAAAAAGAGATAAAGCCACAGTTCCAGCATATTCTTGACACATGTCCGGTTATTTCATGTGGAAGTGTACTGTCAGTTGCTGAAACGGGGCCAGCCAAGAAGATAGAACGTTACAAGACACTCCTTGCCCGTCACATGGAGTCTCTTTATCAGTTTGCACAGTTGGTCAATGTAGGCGAAGTGCCCAAGAACAACGCAGACCTGTCTGCAAAGATTCTTCGCCCGATAGATGAGACCACGGTTCAGCTTCCTATGAGCACACCGGAGAAGAAAATCAAGGACTACCTTGATCGTTCTCCCCATGATGTCACTGTCAATGATGTCGTACGCCAGTTCACCAAGGTTCCATACGGATGGTCGGACTATGCCACCATCTACTTCCTGAATGAATTGGTGCGTCGTCATCTGTACGCTTTCAACTATAACAACAATCCCAACGTCAGCCGTGAGGAGACAGCCCGCAACATTGTGCGCGATGCCAATAAGTTCACGGTGGAGAAAGCCAAAGCCATCTCACAGGAAGTGCTCAATGACTTTATCGATGCTTGGAAGAAAATATTCAATGTCGTGTCGGTCAAGGGCAGCAATGACAGCACCGAACTGTTCCGCAACTGCAAGGAAACTGACGATAGTGTTCTCAATAAGCTCCTGAAGAACTACCGTGACCTTGCTCGCAAGATTAACGGTTGTCCATTCTCTGCTACCATTGATGAAGCTATCACTCTCATGGAGAAATGGCTTACAGAACGTGATCATTTGAAGTTCTTCCAGACAATCATTGACGCTCGTGACGAGGCAACAGCTTTGTTTGACCGTTGCAAGAGCATCAACTCTTTCCATAATGACCAGTTTGACCTCTATCAGAGACTTCGCAACTTTCTCGATGAGAACCGTGATAACTTTGCTTTCCTCTCACAGGATCAGCAACAGACTGTTGAATCTCTCCGTGCTATCAATAAGGACACAGAGCCATGGGATAAGATGCCATCTTACAACAAGATGATGAAGAATCTCTATGGTCAGCTCCAGGAATGCAAGGCTAAGCTTATTGCTGAAATCAAAGAAAAATACAACAAGGTATTTGACGAACTCGATAAGTATGCTGACGAGGTTGGTGTATCTCGTGACAAATACGCAAAGCGTGACATCACAATCTCATTGAAGACCAATACAGGTAACTTCTACGCTCTTCAGGCAAATGCTAATACTACAGCATTCTTTGAAGAGGAGATGAAAAAGATAAATTATGCTATACGTGCAAGTCAGGAACCACCTACTCAACCTGTAGATCCTGCTGATCCTGTGAAGCCAACAACTCCTCCGGCTCAACCAAAGCCAGTAAGGGTACGCAAGGTAGTTCACCTCAACACTCACACTACTCAGCCAATGCGCTCTGAGGCAGATGTTGACCTCTATCTTGCAGGATTGAAGGCTGAACTCATGCAATACATTAACAATAACAACGACATTATTGTGAGCTAAATAAATGGACACTAATAGACTAAAACGCTTCGCAACCGAAGCTCGTAATATCCTTATGCGGGGGGTCGTACATCGACTCACTGCATTGGGCTTTTTACCTGATGGTAGTGTAACCGAGGAACCACAACAGCAAGGCGGTGGTGCAACATTCATGGGTGATACTGTGACGCAGGATTTCTATAACAAGTGGCAATCTCTGCGTCGTGCCGTCTCTGAACGTAAGATAGAAGAAGTCGCAGAAGAGGCAGCTTACACATGGTTCAACCGTTTGGTTGCCATACGTATAATGGTGAAGAATGGACTCGCTTCTCCTGTATTGGAGTACGAGAGTGATGATATTCTTATCCCTATTCTGGTAAGCGAAGCACGTCAAGGTCGTATTCCGCAAATGGATGATGACAGTATGCGAAAGCTTACTGCACTCCTTGATGACGACAGCAAGACTAACGAGCAGTTTGCTTTGCTCATTGTCGCTTACTGCCACTCAAACCCTGTTATCAATTCTTGTTTTGGTCATATTAGTGACTATACAGAGATCCTTCTTCCTGCCAACATCCTTACAGAGGGTGGATTTGTCCACATGTTAAACAACACAGAGTTCATCTCAGAGGATGATTTTAAGTCGCCTGAACTCATTGGCTGGCTTTATCAGTTCTATATCTCCGAGAAGAAGGACGATGTGTTTGCAAGCTTCAAGAAAGGCAAGAAAGCCGAAGCCAAGGACATCCCTGCAGCTACTCAGATTTTTACGCCCAACTGGATTGTGAAGTACATGGTGCAGAACACCATCGGGCGCATCTATCTTGACAACAATCCCTATGAGGAAGATGTTCAGAAGAACTGGAAGTACCTTGTTGAGCCAAGTGAGCCTACTCCAAAAGAGAACATCCTACATTATGAAGACCTGAAGGAGTTGAAGTTCGCCGACCTTGCCTCCGGCTCTGGTCACATACTCAATGAGGGCTTTGATATGCTCTATGACCTCTATATCCTTGAAGGCTACAGCCGTAGTCAGGCTATCGAGAATATCTTCCGTTACAACCTGACAGGTGTTGACATCGATACTCGCGCCAAGCAGTTGGCACAGTTTGCTCTGTTGCTGAAAGCCTGTCAGAAAGATAGTAGCTTTGCCGATGCTCACATCATGCCTCGCGTATTGGATATGCCAGAACCATATCCGTATAAGGATAATTTACGTGACACTCTCCCGCACTTCTTCCTTG
>JBJEAY010000663.1:0-6190 GCA_051869575.1 Prevotella sp.
CGTCTGCGTATTCCGCACATCATCGGCATGGTGCTGGCAGGTGTTGTCGTGGGACAATATGGACTTAACATCTTGGAGCGCGACTCATCGTTTGAATTGTTCGGAAAGGTGGGACTGCTATATATCATGTTCCTTGCAGGACTTGAGATGAATCTCACCGACATCATGAAACGGCGTAGCAAGTTTCTCATCTTCGGATTCCTCACGTTTTTCATTCCATTCGTGGTTGCATATTTTGTAGGAACGTGGCTTCTTGGCTATGGCGAGACCGGTTCGCTGCTCTTTGCCTGTATCCTCTCATCAAATACATTGATTGCATATCCCATAGTGTGCAAGTATGGTTTGCAGAAACACAAGGCTGTGGCGCTCAGTGTCGGTTCGTCGATGATAGCCCTAACCCTGTCGCTCCTTATCCTTGCCGCCATAGTGGGGGCAAATGGCGAAGGGGGAGGTATCACGTTCTGGGTGCTTTTTGCCGTTAAGGTGGTGCTTTTCTGTGCGTTGATGGCATTGGTTGTTCCGAGGCTCACGCGGTGGTTCTTCCGCCATTATGCCGACTCGGTGATGCTATATATATATACAATGTGTGTGTTGTTCCTCAGCGCGGCGGTTTCGCAGATATGCGGATTGGAGGGAATCTTCGGTGCGTTCTTTGCCGGATTGCTCCTCAACCGTTTCATTCCGAGCGTATCACCGCTGATGAACCGACTGGAGTTTATCGGTAATGCATTGTTCATCCCTTATTTCCTGATTGGAGTGGGAATGTTGATTGACATCACTGTGCTTTTCCGCGGTTTCGACACATTGTGGGTGGTGTTCTGTATGGTGTTGTTCGCCACACTCACCAAGGCGATTGCGGCATATACGTCATGTCTCGTGTTCCGTTATCCCTGGCTCAGCGGACACATGATGTTCGGACTCACCGAGGCTCACGCCGCCGGTGGTATAGCAATGACAATGGTGGGTATGCGTATGCAGATGCCCGATGGCACGTATGTGGTGGATGCCAATATGCTCAATGGTGTCGTGATGATGATTCTCTTCACGTGTATTATTAGCTCGGTTGTTGTGGAATATTCTGCGCAAGGCATATTGCTCAAGGAGAAGATGCAGCCCGACGAACCCGACGACAAGCAGCTTGACGACGAACAGATGCTCTTGCCGCTTCAGCATGCAGATGATGCCGACCACCTCGTGCAGTTGGCCATATTGATGCGCAACAAACGACTTGGACGCGGACTTCTTGGTATCAACGTGGTGTATGACGACGTGAACAGTAGGCGCAACAAGAACATGGGAAGTCATATCCTTGAGCATGCGCAGGAGACGGCTGCCTCAGCCGACGTGAGGATGATAACGCAAAGCCGACTATCTACAAATATATCCAACGGTATCAAGCATGCCTTCAAGGAATACGAGGCAAGCGAGATTATCATGGGTCTGCATCGCAAGACATCGCCTGGCGACACCTTCTGGGGAGCATATACCCAGGGACTCATCAGCGAGATTAGCAGGCAGATTATGGTGTGCCGAATTGAAAAACCGCTCAATACGATACGCCGAATACAGGTGGCAGTACCGTCGAGGGTGGAGTTTGAGCCAGGATTCTATAGATGGGTGGAACATCTTGCCCGACTGGCTGGCAACTTAGGTTGTCGTATCGTGTTCCATGCACGTAAGGGAACAGGCGAACTGATTTCGCAGTATATACAGAACCGCCATCCCGAGGTGAGGGCGGAGTTTGAGGAGATGCTACATTGGAAGGAGCTCACCACCATGGCACGTGGTGTGCATGAAGACCATCTGCTTGTAGTCATTACAGCCCGAAGCGGTACGGTGTCATATAAGCCCGCATTCGAGCATCTGCCACAAGAGCTCACCGACTCATTCCCGCATGGCAGTCTGATTATCTTGTATCCCGACCAGTATGGTCAGCCGCAGGATGCAATGACCTTCACTGCTCCGCAGATACAGGATAAGGAGAGTGCCTATGCCACTGTCCTGAATCTCCTGATGAAATTCAGGAAATAACCCCCTAAAAAACCTACACCCCCCTACAATACCTACATCCCCTACAAAATAAAGATTATGATAGAATTAAAAAACATACACAAGAGCTTCGGCTCATTAGAAGTCCTAAAAGGCATAGACCTTCACATCAACAAGGGCGAGGTGGTGAGCATCGTTGGCCCAAGCGGTGCCGGAAAGACCACTTTGCTACAGATTATGGGTACACTCGACCGTCCTGACAGTGGACAGGTGATAGTGGATGGCATTGACGTGAGCAGTATGAACGGAAAGAAAATCTCAGAGTTCCGTAATACTCACGTCGGATTCGTCTTCCAGTTTCATCAGCTATTGCCTGAGTTTACAGCATTGGAGAACATCATGATACCGGCATTTATCGCCGGTCGCTCCAAGAGTGAGGCAAAGCAGCGCGCTATGGAACTGTTAGAGTTTATGAACCTTTCCGACCGTGCTCAGCATAAGCCCAATGAACTCTCGGGTGGCGAGAAGCAGCGAGTGGCAGTGGCGAGGGCATTGGTAAACAATCCTGCGGTTATCTTCGCCGATGAACCGTCGGGCAGTCTCGACTCTCAGAACAAGGCCGAACTGCATCAACTCTTCTTCGACCTGCGAGATAAGTATGGTCAGACTTTCGTCATAGTGACACACGACGAACAGCTCGCCTCAATCACCGACCGCACCATCCACATGAAAGACGGAAAAATAGATCTCCCGACTTCCCCTACACAACCTACACCCCCTACAATACCTACACCCCCAACAGAATAAAACATGGAAAAAATAAAATTAGGAGACTACAACCACCTGAAAGTAGTGAAGAAGGTGGACTTCGGAATGTATCTCGACGGAGGTGTCGAGGGAGAGATCCTCTTGCCCACACGCTATGTCCCTGAAGGCTGCGCCATTGGCGATGAACTTGACGTATTCCTGTATCTCGACCAGGACGAGAAGATTATCGCCACTACATTGCGACCATTGGCCAAGGTGGGTGAATTTGCATATCTTGAGGTGGCGTGGGTGAATGAATACGGTGCTTTCCTCAACTGGGGATTGATGAAAGACCTGTTTTGCCCCTTCCGCGAGCAGAAGAAACGAATGCAGAAGGGCGAGAGGTATATCGTTTATGTGAAACTCGACGAGGAGAGCTATCGCATCATGGCAACTGCCAAGGTGGATAAGTATCTCAATCGCGACATGCCCAAATACAAGCATGGCGAGGAGGTGGATATGCTTGTGCAGCAGAAGACGGAATTAGGTTTCAAGGTGATTATTGATAATGCTTATGGCGGCCTTATCTACGATAATCAGGTGTTCCGTCCGCTTTATACGGGCGACCGTCTGAAGGGATATATCGACCATGTGCGTCCCGACGGCAAGATTGACGTGACAGTGCAACCTACGGGTAGGCGACAGACAGAGGAGTTCTCCGACGTGCTGCTCAACTACCTGCATGAGAACGGGGGGCATTGTAATCTTGGCGACAAGAGTCCCGCCGAACTTATTGCCGACCGATTCAAGGTGAGCAAGAAGACATATAAGAAAGCCATCGGTGACTTATACCGCAAGCACCTTATTACTATCTCCGACGAAGGTATCGACCTCGTGTGAATAAATCCACAAATCTCGGACAAGATTATTTTGGCACGGAAAACACGGATTAACACAGAAATCTTACATATTGTCCTTATGTTTAATAACAGTGTTAATCCGTGTTTTCCGTGCCAAATAATATAATATTTATCCGTGGAAATCTGTGGATAATGATTAGAACTCAGCTGTCTTCGGCGTTCTTGGGAACGGGATGACGTCGCGGATGTTCTGCATACCGGTGACGAAGAGGATGAGACGCTCAAAACCTAAGCCGAAACCGCCATGAGGGCATGAGCCGTACTTGCGGGTGTCGAGATACCACCACATGTCCTTCATTGGGATGTTGCGGCGCTCAATCTCCGACATCAGTTTGTCGTAACTTTCCTCACGCACACTACCGCCGATAATCTCTCCAATCTGTGGGAAGAGAACGTCGGTGCCCTGAACAGTCTTGTCATCGTCGTTGATCTTCATGTAGAAGGCCTTGATGTCCTTGGGATAGTCGATCATGATGACAGGCTTCTTGAAGTGCTCCTCGACGAGATAACGCTCGTGCTCACTGGCGAGGTCCATACCCCAGCTTACGGGGAACTCAAACTTCTTGCCGTTCTTCACAGCCTCCTCAAGTATCTTGATTCCCTCGGTATAGGGCAGACGGATGAAGTCGGTCTTTACTACTGACTGCAGACGCTCTAACAAGGTCTTGTCGATCATCTTGTTAAGGAACTCAAGGTCGTCCTTGCAGTTGTCGAGTGCCCAGTTGACGCAATACTTGATGAAGTCCTCCTCGAGGTCCATCAGGTCGTTGAGGTCGATGAATGCCACCTCGGGCTCAATCATCCAGAACTCGGCGAGGTGTCGCGGAGTGTTGGAGTTCTCGGCGCGGAAGGTAGGACCAAAGGTGTAGATGGCTCCAAGGGCAGTGGCTCCAAGTTCGCCCTCAAGCTGTCCGCTCACGGTGAGTGAGGTCTGTTTGCCGAAGAAATCGTCGTCATAGATAATCTTTCCCTCATCGTCCTTCTTGAGGTCGTAGAGATTCTTAGTTGTCACCTGGAACATCTGTCCGGCACCCTCGCAGTCACTTGCAGTGATGAGTGGAGTGTGGAAATAGAAGAATCCATGATCGTGGAAATACTTGTGGATGGCGATGGCCATGTTATGGCGTATGCGCATCACGGCTCCGAAGGTGTTGGTGCGCAGGCGCAGATGGGCGTGCTGACGCATATATTCGAAGCTCTGTCCCTTCTTCTGCATGGGGTAGTCGTTGCCACAAAGGCCATATACCTCAATCTCGCGGCACTGCAGTTCTACCGTCTGTCCGGCACCCTGGCTCTCCACCAGTTCACCGTTGACGTTGATACATGAGCCAGTGGTAATTTGCTTGAGCAACTCGGCGTCAAACTTTGTAGGGTCAACCACCACCTGTATGTTCTTGATGGTGGAGCCATCGTTGAGGGCTATGAAATCCACAGCCTTACTTGAGCGGTGGGTTCTCACCCATCCTCTCACGTTTACTATCTGTCCGTAGTCAGTGCGCTGCAACGCATCCACTACCTTTGTTCTTTTTATTGTTTGCATCGTTTTAATATTTTATTCAAACGCTCCCATTCTCAGGCGGTCAACCTCTTCCTCTGTGAGATAGCGCCAGTCGCCGCGGCGAAGGTTCTTCTTGGTGAGTCCGGCAAACTGTACGCGGTCGAGCTTGGTGACGCGATAGCCGAGACTCTCGAAGATACGGCGCACGATACGGTTCTTGCCGCTGTGAATCTCGATACCCACCTGCTTCTTGTCTTTCTCGTCGGCATACTCGCATGCGTCGGCCTGTATCTCACCATCCTCCAGTTGGATGCCGTCGCGAATCTGCTGGATGTCATGGGCAGTGACGTTCTTGTCGAGATATACGTGGTAGATCTTCTTCTTGAGGAACTTCGGGTGAGTGAGCTTGGAAGCCATGTCACCGTCGTTGGTGAGAAGCAGTACACCTGTGGTGTTGCGGTCGAGACGACCTACAGGGTAGATGCGCTCACGGCAAGCGTTCTTCACGAGGTCCATCACAGTCTTGCGCTGCTGTGGGTCGTCGCTTGTAGTGACGTAGTCCTTTGGCTTGTTAAGAAGCACATACACCTTCTTCTCTATGCTCACAGGCTGGTCGTGGAACTTCACCTCATCGGTGCGCAGCACCTTTGTTCCAAGTTCTGTTACAACCTCACCATTTACGGTGATTACTCCTGCCTGTATATATTCGTCAGCCTCTCTACGACTGCAGATACCTGCATTGGCAAGATACTTGTTGAGGCGAATCGGCTCATTGGGATCGTAGTTCTCCTCCTTGTACTCGATACGCTTCTTCATGCTATATTTTGCATTGGGATCATAGCCAGGAGTGTGCTGGCGGAATCCGCCACGCTGCTGGCCATATCCTCCGCGACCGCCCTGCTGGTAGCCGCCACGCTGCTGATATCCACCGCGCTGCTGGCCATATCCGCCACGACTGCCTTGCTGGTAGCCTCCGCGCTGCTGGTATCCGCCGCGCTGTGCCTGAGGATTGAATCCACCTTCCTGCTGGTTATAT
>JBJEAY010000664.1:0-6166 GCA_051869575.1 Prevotella sp.
TCTATCACCTTCGGCAGATAATACATCTCCTCGGGTTGCAGAGCCTTATAGAAGTCGCCCGCATCCCAGATGCCGTTGCCGTTGCGGTCGATGAAAGCACGCAGATAGAACTTGCCCTCGTTGAGCCAATAGAACTCAGCCGAACCATCGTCCTGTGTCCTTGCCTCCTTCACCACTCCATCCGACTTGTCGAGCAACTGCACGATGGCTGTTGTTGAATCGGGCAATCCCGCTATCTTCACTACAAGCGAACCGAATTCCTCCTCGGACTTGCATTTCAGCGAACTCTTCATCTTGTCGTTCACAATGCCATAAATACTCTCGAAGGCAGCCGAATCAACCTCCAACTGGTATTCAGTTCCGGGAGTCCACACTGCCTCAAGCCTGTATGAGAGGATAGACTGCGGTCGCGGTTGCCAGTCGAATTTCTGTGGCACCCATAGCGTATCTACCTTCGCTTGCAGATGAATCATCGACGTGTCACACCTTGCCAATGGTGCGGGCATCGTGAAATACAGATAACTCTCGGGAGTGAGCGATGACGGAGCCGTCACTCGTATGTCGAGCGGTTTGGGCAGCCACACCGAGTCATAGCGTTCGCCCTTCTTCTTGAGTTTGTCCTGTTGCTTCTGCCATTTCTCCAGTTCCTTCTCGTGCATTTTCATTCGTTTCTCATACGTGAGTTTTGGCACCATCAAGAGGGTGTCGGTCTGGGGCACGAGTTGTCCGAGGGTATCTGTGATATGGTATGAGTATTCTATTTCGAGCGAGTCGCGATTTACGAGAGCTGTGTCTTTTATCCAATATGTTATTGTATCTTTCTTGATATTGGCATCCACGATAAATGCACTGTCGGCATCAAAGTTCAGTCCGCGAAGCTTTGGTAGCGAGTCACTTCCATAGCTGAAGAAGAACTCCAGTCTGTCAGGTTCCTGTCGCTGGTTTTTGA
Source organism: Prevotella sp. (assembly GCA_051869575.1). Classification (GTDB taxonomy): domain Bacteria; phylum Bacteroidota; class Bacteroidia; order Bacteroidales; family Bacteroidaceae; genus Prevotella. The sequence continues at coordinate 950 of JBJEAY010000664.1, forward strand.
TCATGTATCTGTCAGTGAGGGGAACTGTGAATGCCCTCAGCACCACATCGTCGGGATAGAAATGTGTGAATCCACGGCGTATGATGGTGTCGATACGCAGTGAGTCGCGCCAAATGGTGTCCTGTCGGGTATCGGGACCGCACGTCGGTTCGATGATACGGTCGGAGAAGGCTATCATCTCTCCCTTCTGACTATACTTATAGTCGCCATCCATATCCTGAAGGGCGTATGCACGGTATTTTCCCTTAGCCACACCGCGGATGATGAATCGCCCGCGACTGTCGGTGCGAGCCACTCTGAGCAGGGGTTTGGTGTAGAATGCCGAATCCTCGAGGTCGGCATACAATCCCACCATGATACCCTTCACCGGTTCGAGATTGCTTGCGTCGAGGATAGTGCCCGACACCTCCATTGTATCGACTGCTGCACCAGTGGAGAAGGTGAAAGTGTAGTTGCCGAGGGGATTACCCTCGTTGTTGTCGGTGATGGCATCCGAGAAGTCGATGGTGTATGTGGTGTTTTCCTTGAGTGTGTCCTTCAGTTCCACCACAATCTTCTTTCCCGCACCCTTTATCTCGGGCATTTCGAGTTGAGGGGGAGACACCACCACATTGTTTGTGGCGTCCTCCACCTTTATATATTCATCGAAATATATGACCACCTTTTTCTCCTTCACCCCCGTACCGTTGTCCGTGGGTGTAGTGGCAATAATCTGCGGTGGTCGGTCATCATACCATCCCCCGTCGGGTTGTCCCATTCGGGCACAACCTGTCATCATGATGATGACCAAGATGAAGTGGACAAGTTGACGAGTTGACAAGTTGACTATTCGATTATTCTTCATTCTTCACTCTTCATTTTTACATTCATCTCCAAGAGCTGCTCGATATACTCACGCGAGTTGCTCAGTCGGGGCACCTTGTTCTGTCCACCGAGTTTTCCTCTTTTCTTCATCCATTGCTCAAAGAGTCCCGACTGGGCCTTAATCAGTTCGAGCGGTTGCAAGGTGATGTTCTTATATCTCTTGGCCTCATAGTCGCTATTGATTTCCTGCAGTCGGCGGTCGAGCGATTCAGTAAAGATGGTCATGTCGTCAGGTTCCTTACTGAATTCGACAAGCCACTGGTGGCGACATTTTCCCTCTTCATTCATGAACACGGGAGCTGCAGTATATTCGAGCACCTGTGCTCCCGTCTGCTGACAGGCGTATGCAAGTCCCTGTTCGGCATTATCCACAATGAGTTCCTCACCGAAGGCATTAATGAAATGCTTAGTCCTGCCTGTGATCACGAATTTATATGGATTGACACTTGTGAACATCACGGTGTCGCCAATGATATATCTCCACAGTCCGCTTGACGTTGAGATCACCATGGCATAGTTCTTTCCCGTCTCCACTCCCCACAGAGGCACCACCGTAGGATTCTCGCGTCCAAATTCGTCCATCGGTATGAACTCGTAGAACACGCCATAGTCGAGCATCAAGAGCATCGACTTGTCGCTTGGTTCGTTTTGTAGTCCGAAGAATCCCTCACTGGCGTTATATGTCTCCATATAGTGCATATTGGGACTTGTGATGAGCTGCTCATACTGCTTGCGATAGGGTGTGAACGCCACGCCGCCATGGAAGAACATTTCGAGATTGGGCCATACCTCCTCAAGGTGGCTTTTCCCCGATAGTTCCATCACCCTTGTCAGCACAGACAGCATCCACGAAGGCACACCGCTGATGTTGGTGACATTCTTAGTCATCGTCTCGCGTGCTATACGGTCGCGCTTGAGTTCGAAGTCGGATATGAGAGCCGTCTGTTTCTTGGGTACTCTGACGAGATTAGCCAAGGGGTTGATATTCTCGATGAGGATAGCACTAAGGTCGCCAACGATACTATTGGCCACATTGTAGTTGGGCGAGTGACTACCACCGAGGATGAGAGCCCTACCGTCAAATATCCTGCTCTTGGGATTGTTGGCGAGATACATCGCCACGGCATCCTGTCCTCCTCGATAGTGAGTGTCCTTTAGTCCCTGTCGGCTCACGGGTATGAACTTGCTCTTGTCGTTGGTCGTTCCCGACGACTTGGCATACCATCTCACCACCCCTGGCCATAGCACGTCAGCCTCTCCATGTCTCATTCGGTCGATGTCGCCCTTGAGCTCTTCGTAGGTGTTTAGAGGAGTGTGGGCGATAAATCCCTCATACTGTCCCTTTGCTATGTCGAAAAGGTGTTTCCTTCCGTATTCAGTGTCGTTGGCCGACTCGAGCAGTGTGGCAAGCACATGTCTCTGCATTGCCTCGCCCTCGTCGTTATGCCTCTCCAGTTCCTGCTGTCGTGGCACAAAAAACTTGCCTATAATACTGGTCAAACTCATTTTTCTTTTCTTTTGAATGTGCAAAAGTAATCATTTCTTTTGTAATAGCGCCCACTTTTACATTATTTATGATTTCACGTCGTATAAAAATAATAAAAACACAGGGAAAAATCCCTATGTTTTTATTTCCCTGTGTTTAATATAGCTTTTATTCGTATGCCGCAGCCTCGGCAGCTGCGATGATCTCCTCCCTTGACTGCGACTTAGGAGTGGCAGATATGTCGGAGAGGTCAAACTCGTCGTTCTCCTCTATCTCCACTGCAGGAGCCACTGGTTTTTCTTGCTTCTTAGCCTTGGCTGTTGTTTTGGGATTATCCTCACGAGGCTCTTCGGCTGGAATGTCGTGGGTGATGATAAAGTCTTCCTTCTCCTCGGTGTCGGGCACGTTGAGCACTGGCATTTCCTCCATCTTGGTGCGCTCGGTCTTTGCTGCAAAGACTGCATCGATGAATTGCGGTTCGCGTTTCAGTCGCTGCAGAGTCTCCTTCGAGGCTAACTGCTGACTCTCCTTCTTAGAGTAGCCTTTTCCCTGTCCGCCATCGAGTCCCTCAATTATTGCCTTATATATAAATGTGGGACTGCCACCGCTCTCCTTGCTTTGGCTGACGAGCTTGAAGTCGAGTCTCACCTTGTTTTTCTGACTCCATTCAATGAGCTTGCTCTTGAAGTTTACCTCCTTATATGCCACCTTGTCAATATTAATGAGTTGCGACAGTATGCGTTTCTGCATAAACCGCATGCACATGTCGTAACCACGGTCGAGATAGATGGCACCCACAAGAGCCTCGAAGGCATTGCCACCCATGTAGTTATTGTGGGAGTTGGAGTGTCCTGACGAGAGTATGAGTCGGTTAATACCCATCTCCTGTGCAAGTTTATTGAGTGTGTCGCGTTGCACGAGTTTGCTTCGTGTATTGGTGAGGAATCCCTCTCGCTTGCCCTCGAAGTGCCGATAGACGATGTCGCCCACGACAGCATCCAGCACGGCATCGCCCAAGAATTCGAGTCGCTCGTTGTTCACTGGCTTTCCCTTGGCATTGCGCCGTGCTATACTTTTGTGCATGAGTGCCAGTTTGTATAGCTCGATGTGACGTGGATAAAACCCGAGAATCTCGCGAAGAGAAGAAAAAAGCTCCTTCTCCTTGCGGAAAGGGAGCTTAATTCTATCTATGATACTGTTATTCAGCATACTTCTTGAATACTACACAAGCATTGTGTCCACCGAATCCGAAGGTGTTGCTGATGGCAGCACGCACCTCGCGCTTCTGGGCCTTGTTGAATGTGAAGTTGAGGTTGTAGTCGAGCTCCTCATCATTGTCGCCCTCAACGTGGTTGATTGTCGGGGGAACAATGTCGTTCTTCACTGCAAGCACTGTGGCCATAGCCTCCACTGCTCCTGCAGCTCCGAGGAGGTGACCGGTCATCGACTTGGTAGAGCTAATGTTAAGCTTGTAAGCCGACTCACCAAACACTTCCTTGATGGCCTTAGCCTCTGAGATGTCACCCACGTGTGTGGATGTTCCGTGCACGTTGATATAGTCGATGTCCTCAGGCTTCAGACCAGAATCCTCCAATGCATTCTTCATCACGAGAATGGCACCGAGTCCCTCGGGGTGAGAAGCTGTGATGTGATGGGCGTCGGCACTCATGCCCTCGCCTACCATCTCGGCATATATCTTGGCACCACGTGCCTTGGCATGCTCCAGTTCCTCGAGGATGAGACATCCTGCGCCCTCGCCCATGATGAATCCGTCGCGACTTGCACTGAACGGGCGTGAGGCGTGCTCGGGATCGTCGTTACGGGTACTGAGGGCGTGCATGGCATTGAATCCGCCCACACCACAAGCGCAGATAGCAGCCTCGGCTCCACCGGCAACGATGGCATCAGCCTTGCCCAGACGAATCACGTTGAACGCGTCGGCAAGAGCATTGGTTGAAGATGCACAAGCCGATGTGGTGGTATAGTTAGGACCATGGAAACCATACTTGATTGAGATCTGGCCCGATGCTATGTCGGCAATCATCTTGGGGATGAAGAAAGGATTGAACTTGGGGCCTTCAGCCTCATGCAGTCCGTAGTACTTCACCTCGTCTTCGAAAGTCTTGATACCGCCGATACCCACACCGAAGATAACGCCAATGCGGTTCTTGTCGAGATCCTCGGCGTCGAGCTTGCTGTCGTTGACAGCCTGTGTAGCAGCCACAAGAGCCAACTGTGTATAGCGGTCCATCTTGCGGGCTTCCTTACGGTCGATATATTCATTGATGTTAAGCCCCTTCACCTCGCAGGCGAACTGGGTCTTGAAGTTTGATGCGTCAAACAATGTAATAGGCGCTGCCCCACTCTTTCCAGCCACGAGATTCTCCCATGTCTCCTCAGGAGTGTTGCCCACTGGAGTTACCGCTCCAAGGCCTGTTACAACAACTCTTTTAAGTTCCATTAAATAAAAAGTAAGATTAATAATACAAAAGAAATTGGAATTCGGAGAGGCAATGAGTCCTATAAAACGGACAGCCTGCTCCCAATTCCAAGTTCAGCCTATAAAATCATTTATTTGGCATTCTCCTCGATGTAGCTGATAGCATCACCTACAGTACCGATCTTCTCAGCCTTGTCGTCTGGAATAGAGATTCCGAACTCCTTCTCAAACTCCATGATGAGCTCTACAGTGTCGAGTGAGTCAGCACCGAGGTCGTTTGTGAAACTTGCTTCGGGCTTTACTTCAGCCTCATCTACACCCAGCTTGTCAACGATAATAGCCTTTACTTTTGATTCAATTTCTGACATAATTTTCTAATATTTAAAATGTTAATAATGTGTATCGTTTTCAAAATCGGGTGCAAAGT
>JBJEAY010000665.1:0-6135 GCA_051869575.1 Prevotella sp.
CCACTTTCAGCAAGATAATTTTTATTTTCAACAAGATAATTTTCATTATCAGCAAGATAGTTTTCACTATCAGCAAGATAATTTTTCGGATCATATAAGAAAGTTTTTGTTACAAAGTTTGTAACATGTGTTCCAAAGTTTTGAATATATGTTCAGCAGTTTTGAATATGCGTTACAAAGTTTGTAACAAAAAATCTCGGGCACTTCGTGAAAGCAATCAAGGGCTTAGAAAATACTTTCACGGACTTCGCATAAAAATTCTGCCTGAAAGGTTGTGACGGGTTGCTGAAGGGTTTGCCCTCCAAACCCTTCAGCAATATATTTCTAATATACAGACAAATAAGTGCCATACTGAAGGGTTGAAGGGTTTTTCGGAGAAAAAAAATACGTATAGGAGCGTGGTGTTTAAACGGCAAAAACAAAGAACTTTTTTGTCTTAGTTGTCGTAAAGGTAAAAATCCGTTCGCACACATTGGCACAGGGAATGATAGAATATATAAAAGGATGGCCAGAGAGTCTGGCCATCCTTTCTTTGTTAAATAGATTGCGCGACAATCGCAAGGAGCATTTTGTCCAGGCTACTAACCTGGCGCCTTATCAGCCAGCGAACTATAATCTCGATGTATCTCCTCGCTACGGCAGCAATCGTGTTTTAGACTTTTATTTTGCGGATTTGCTCAACGACATTTCCGCCATTTTCAATGGCTTCAAGCATATCGAAGACCTTATCGCTCCAGCCGGCAATGAGAACCACATCATTCTCAACTAACCTCAAAGGCGACTGGCCGTAACCACACAAATCAAAGAGGTAAAGCTTTGCGTTGGGCGCAATCGCTTTGTAATCGTGCCACTCCGATTGCATCGTCTGGTCACCACCGCTGCTGTTCCACATCTGGCAGTCGGTAAACATCATCACCTTTTCCATCTTGATTTTATTGGTGCGCAGATATTCAAGGACCTTATAGCCATCGGTGGCATAGCCCACCTCGCCTTCGCGCCTGTACATCTGCTCTACATTGCTCAAGATGCCCTTCGAAGGCATATTGACCACCTTCCATTCGTTGCCAAAGATGCCGGTAACGACGTTCTCGCAACGATTCTTGAGCAACATGGCGAGAACAAGCCCGATGTCGTAGTTCTTGACAGAACTCCTTGCACTGATGGACGCATACATTGAGCCTGAAACGTCGCATGCAAGCAGCACGCTGGTGTTCTTATTGAAACCTGCAATATTTTGGGCGGTAGCCTCGACGGCATCTTCCAATGCTTCCATAACAAGAGGGACGTTTCCATTCTTGTTACAACGCAGCTCTCGATAAGCAGAGAGATAGCGGAAGGGGAATTGTTTTGAACGGGCCACTTCATGAGGATTGCCCAGCCTTTCAGCAACATCCTTTACCAAGTCTGAATCGACCTCTGCGTCGAGGATGTTACGCAGGTTACGCAACAGGGCCATGTAGCCAAGTTTGCCGCTGCCGATAAGTTCTTCCCACTTTTCCTTGAATGCGTTTTGCCTGGCATCGGGCGTTTCAAACTTCTGCTGACCAAGAGCAGAGAGTTCCGTCTCCCATGTGTAGGGCGTTTCGAGCGACTTGTTTGCAATCTTGTCGAAGAGTGCTTGCTGGGCCTCATCCTTTGCCTTGGGATGAACAAGGAAAAGAGCGTCGCGTAGCCTTACCTCGAGATTGTCGCGGTCGTATTTTGCAAACTGATATTCATCAAAGCGATTGAATGCAAGCTGCAAACCAATTTGCACCTGATGCGAGAGGCGCGCCAATTTCTTGATTCCCTCAGCCTTATTGCGCCACTGGTAACAGACAAGCAGTTCCATAATCTCGTCGGCACGCAGCACCACCTTTTCAATGGTTCGGCTTACGAGGTTGTCACCATTGTGGATCTTGGCAAGTTCCACGACGAGAAACAGGGGAATGCTTCGCAGATTCATCTCTGTGCGGGCGTACACTGCAAGCTGTGCAACAAACTTATGGTCACACTTGGCGATTAGTGCAGAAATACGGTTGATCTGCTCCTCTGCCTTCCCATAGAATTTGTCTGAGAGTGAGGATGTAACGACGGCGGTATACAACTCCATCTCCGAAGAGAGCCTGTATGCTTCGGCTCCTTCGTGGTTGAGCACTTGCGACTCTTCCCTGACGATCGTGTTAAACTTAGACATAAATGTTTGTAGTATTAAAAAAATCGGCGCAACAATCATAACGACCTATAACACTGCTCTACCCACCCTTAACGGATGCTTCCTCCAAGGGAAGACTGAGCTACAATCAAAAAGATTGGTTGGATTCGAACCAACGACACATGGATCCCAACTCGAACGTTTGTGCAAGGCGAGAGCAGAAGCCAAGTTTACTTGGATTATGCCGAGCCGCAGCCAAAGGTGCATTATATGAAGGAATTCGCTATTTACGGCAGCCGACCTTTTGTGGTGCCCAGTGATACAATCGCAGGGTGACTTTTGCATTACGCAACGGTGATTGCGGCATCTTTTTATAGATGTTCCTCCGTATCGTTCCGGTTTATGAGACGAAGTAACACCCCACTACGTCAACTGGGCATTTTTTATGAACATGTTACGGGGGCAGGATTCGAACCTGCGAACTCTGGGTTATGAGCCCAGAATGATACCACTTCACCACCCCGTGATAAGAACAGGAGCTACTATCGAACAACTGACCGAGGCTTCGCGAAATGTTTCCTCGGATTAAAATGTAGCGAAGTAACAGTCTTCTACGGCATCCTGTTATGCTGTGCAAAGTTAGATATGGGCTACGCAGCCTTTCTGCGCAATAAAAACAATTTTGAGTTTTTCTTCATTTTTCCCACATTTATCCCTTGATTACAGCAATCGGGAACAACTTTGTCGTCACTTTTACGAGGTCAGACTCATTTGCAATGACAGTTTCTATGTCTTTGTACGCTCCCGATGCTTCCTGCATATCGTCCTGACAACGGATTGCATGGATAATGCCTTTTGCTTCAAGATTTGCCACCTCTGCTTTCATGTCCAAAGTCCTAATCGCAGCTTTGCGAGAGAGTACACGGCCGGCACCATGCGAACACGAGCAGAACGATTCCGGGTTGCCAAGGCCTTCGACAATGTATGAAGCCGTTCCCTGCGAACCGGGAATGATGCCCGTCACGCCCTTGCGGGCAAGCGTGGCCCCCTTGCGATGAACTATCACATCTTTACCAAAGTGATGCTCAAAGGCCGCATAGTTGTGGGCAATGTTGATCATTGGCTCAAACTCTATGCCCCGCAGCGAATCTGCCATAACCTCCTGTATGCGCTCCATCATCAGCCTGCGGTTGCAAAGCGCAAAGTCGATGCAATATCTCATCTCGTTCCAGTATGCTCCGAACTCTCTCGTGCCGAGAGGAAGGAAGGGCAGATGGAAATCCGGGGAAACCGCTGAATGCCATTTCTCATTGAGCGATGCAGCAATCTTGTTGTAGTAATCTCCCACCTGTTTGCCGAGGTTGCGCGAGCCTGAGTGAATCATAATCCAGAGGCTGCCTTCTTCATCCTTCTGAAGCTCGATGAAATGGTTGCCGCCGCCAAGCGTACCGACTTCATGGCGTATGGAATTCTGACGGCGTTTTACTATCTCGAGTTGGTCGATGTCGTAACCTTGCGGCAAATACGTTTCGGCTTGATCTTCCTTATGATGCTCCTTGCCGAGCGGTATCCGCTCACGGATTCCCTTCATAATTTTCTTGCGAAGCACGGAGGCAGGCAAATCGTCTGTCCTCCAATTGGTCTTTACAGCGCACATTCCGCACCCGATGTCTACGCCGACGGCATTGGGTATGACTGCGCCATCGCAAGCCAGCACACCGCCAATAGGCATTCCCATGCCGGCGTGTACGTCGGGCATAATGGCTAAGTGATGATGAAGGAAAGGAAGGGCTGCCAAGTTCTCAATCTGACGCATGGCAGATTCCTCCACGTCGTTCGTCCATATCTTTACGGGACGATTGTTTATTATCTTTACTATCATTGTTTTATCCCGTTTTATATTAGCAGACGAGACAAGTCTGTCTTATATGTATGAGATTGCCAGGCAACACTATGCACAGAGCATCTGCAATCCTCCTCTGTACAGGGACGGCGCATCATGGTAGTTCAGGACGCAGCACAGCTCTTCCTTGTCGTTCCAAGGGTTATTGACGATGAAGAACCCGTCCGCATCTGGTTGTTCCAGAATGACTCCGATTCTTGTGTCCTGATTCTTCATGAGCATCGGGTATCTTGATGCCACCTGTACTTCGTAACAATCTGCATCAAACCTGTCATCAATCTGCGCCCTGTTGTTTCTCTTCTCGCCATCGCTGTCCGTCCATGGTCTGTTCAGCCATGCCTGAACAGACCCATGCAAGCCAACATGCCCCTTGATAAAGTTCTTTAATTCATTGAACCTTTCCTTAGGCACATCGTCAAAGCGAACAACATCGATCTTATAACTTGCCTTGGGAATGTTGAGCAGGCTATTCTCTGTTATTGTACCATGAATATTAACCTCGTCGACAATGGCTTTGAGAATGTCGATGGTTGAGATTTCAAGAATGTCAACCACGTCAAGAATCTGCTCCTTCTTGCTTTGGTCTCTCAGGTTATCCTTGATATAGTCGCCAACGGCTTTTGCCGTGAGATTGCCGAACTGCTTAATATACCTTACCCTTCCAGGACGCCCGAGGAGGTTCTCGTCGATCGAGAGGCGGTTGGTTGTCAAGATATATAGCTTTCTTGACTCATTATAAACTCCATCGATCATCTTCAGCAAGACATCGCCATCCTCTTTGAACGTCTTTTCGGCCTCATCGATAAGTATAGTACACTCAAAGCACAACGATTGAATGAAACCCAAGAGTCCATCAAATGCCTCAGGAACAATAACTACGGGCATCTGCATTCGGTTGCTGAGTATCTTAGATGCGATAGTCTTGCCGGTTCCCTTCAGCCCATTGAAGATTACGCCAAGGTTCTTTTTGCCGTCAACAAACACATCGGAGTTCCATGTGATGTCAATCTTTCGCATAATATCTTCTGCTCCAAGGTCGTAAATCTTGAAGCCGAATGTAAATTCGTCTGCCATTTTTCTGAGACCGAGACGCGAACCACCCATACTTTTCTCTTCGTATATCTGGAATACGCCCGTCCCGGGTGTCTGATGCAATGTGGTATCTCCAGGAATCGGATAGAACACTCCGTTTTCCTTTACCCATTTTTGATTAAGTTCCATAGTCTTTAATATTTATATAATAATGTGTGGTGCGTTGGCTCTTGGCTTCATACGCATCTGGTATTACATATTTTCGGCTGCAAAATTATAGACACGCTACGCAGTCTTTCTGCGCAACTGCAAGAAAATCACTAAAAATTAGTGAGAAAAGCGCATCTTTCTTCAACTACGCAGATAGACTGCGCAGATATTTGGTATTTTTGCATTGTAAAAGAAATAAAAAGAATATTTGGGCGATTGAGTGAAGCGCAGCCGAAAATGTCAGAATGAATCTACTCATGGCATCTTCAACCATTAAAGAAAAAGTCGATATAGACTTTGTAAATGACTTGATTGTAGAAATACGCAGGAAACAACTTGGTATATGATTCTACCTTTTGAAACAAAAGATACAAAACAGGCCATAATATTTATTGGTATCCAAGCCAGCGGCAAGTCGACATTCTATAACGAGATGTTGGCACCACTGGGCTATTGCCACATCAACCTTGACATTCTACATACAAGAAGCAAAGAACACGCGCTCCTTGAAAACTATCTAAATGAGGGTAAATCCTTTGTGATTGATAACACAAATCCTGAAATTGCAGATAGGCTCAGGTATATCCCACTGGTTAAAACGCACGGATATGAGGTAATTGGCATATTCTTTCAGAGTATTGTTCGCGACTGCATTGCACGAAACGAAAACCGTCAGAATGCTGTGCCAAGACAGGCAATACCAAGTACGCAGAACAAGTTGCAGCTGCCGTCTTATTCCGAAGGTTTTGATAAACTCTTTTTCGCAAGGATTGCTGATAATGGATTTGAAATTACTGATTGGAACGTTTGTGCAAGGCGAGAGCAGAAGCCAAGTTTACTTGGATTATGCCGAGCC
>JBJEAY010000666.1:0-6133 GCA_051869575.1 Prevotella sp.
CTATGTCGCGACGGAAATACTTGTCGGTGAAGTTGATCTTCTGGGCTTCCTCGAAACTCTTCTTCAGAGCCTCGGCCTTGTCCTTGCCATAGGAACTTACGGCAATCACTCGTCCGCCATTGGTGACTACCTCACCATCCTTCATCGTTGTGCCGGCATGGAAGACGATGCTACCCTCGACATTCTCAATGCCAGTGATGGGATAGCCCTTCTTGTAGGCCTGCGGATAACCGCCACTGACAAGCATCACGCATACCACGGCACGCTCGTCAAACTCGATGGCGCGCTTGTCGAGGTCGCCATTGGCAACACCCTCGAAGAGATCGACGATGTCGCTCTTGAGTCGGAGCATCACACTCTCGGTCTCGGGGTCGCCCATGCGGCAGTTGTATTCGATAACCATCGGTTCGCCATCCACATTGATGAGACCGAAGAAGATGAATCCCTTGTAGTCGATACCCTCAGAGGCAAGTCCGTCAACCGTGGGACGGATGATGCGGTCTTCCACCTTCTGCATCCACTCCTTGGTGGCAAACGGAACGGGAGTAACACTACCCATACCGCCAGTGTTCAGTCCGGTGTCACCCTCGCCAATGCGCTTGTAGTCCTTGGCCTCGGGCAGAATCTTATAGTGGGTGCCGTCGGTGAGTACGAATACCGAGCACTCGATACCGCTTAGGTATTCCTCGATGACCACACGGGCAGAGGCATTGCCAAACATGCCGCCAAGCATCTCCTTGAGCTCTTTCTTAGCCTCGTGGAGGGTGGGGAGGATAAGCACACCCTTACCGGCACAAAGTCCGTCGGCCTTCAGTACGTATGGAGCTTTGAGTGTTTCGAGGAATTTCAGTCCTTCCTCAAGAGTAGTGCCATCAAAGGTCTGGTATTTTGCCGTGGGGATGTTATGGCGCTGCATAAACGCCTTGGCAAAGTCCTTGGAGCCTTCGAGAACAGCTCCTGCCTTTGACGGACCGATGACAGGCACGTTCTTGGTGCGCTCGTCGGCTTTAAGGTCGTCATAGACACCCTTTACGAGTGGGTCCTCAGGACCTACCACCACCATGTCGATGGCATTTGCCACCACAAACTCCTTTATCTTCTCGAAGTCGTTGACTCCGATAGCCACATTCTCGCCACAATTTGTTGTTCCGGCATTGCCAGGGGCGATAAACAGTTTCTCTACTTTCTCGCTCTGCGAGATCTTCCATGCCAAGGCGTGCTCGCGACCGCCACTTCCTAATAATAGTATTTTCATTTTTCTTTATTTTTTCAAAAAGTCTTCAAAGTATTGAGTGATTCTCTCATGCAGATGCACACTCTTGTGTCCCGCCATGTTGTGTCCCTCGCCTGGATAGACGAAGAAGTCGGGTTGGGTGCCGGCCTCGGTGCAGGCGTTGATGAACGACAAGGCATGCTGGGGAACAACCGTCGGGTCGTTCATGCCGATGATAATCTGCAGTTTGCCCTTCAGGTTCTTGGCCATGGGGATGAGCGAACAAGCCTCTATACCCTCCTTGTTGGTGTCGGGAGTGCCCATGTATCTCTCGCCATACATCACCTCATACCATCTCCAGTCGATGACAGGACCGCCAGCCACTCCCACCTTGAACACGTCGGGATAGTTGGTCATAAGCGATATGGTCATATATCCGCCATAGCTCCATCCGTGCACACCAAGTCGGTTGGCGTCAACGTAGGGCAGCGACTTGAGATAATCCACGCCCTTCATCTGGTCGAGCATTTCCACCTTGCCCAAGTTGTGCCATGTGGCTTGCTCAAACTCAAGTCCGCGGTTTTCGCTGCCACGGTTGTCGAGTATGAAGACGATATATCCCTTCTGTGCCATGTATGTCTCCCACGAGCGGCTATACCAATGCCATGATGCCTCCACGTTGTGGGCATGCGGACCGCCATATACATATACCACCGTGGGATATTTCTTAGAGGCGTCGAAATCAGCGGGTTTCACCATGCGCCAGTATAGGTCGGTTGTTCCGTCGGCAGCCTTTATGCTTCCGCTCTCGAAGATAGGTTGCTGATAGCCCTCCCATGGGTCTTTGGATGTCAGCAGTCGCAATGACTTGCCATTGGCTGTAGCCACGAGGTCGTAATTGCGGGGCACGTTGGGCTCGCTGTACATATCCACTATCCACTGTCCGCTCTTGCTGAGCGAGGCAATGTGGCAACCGCGACTGTTGTCGAGCGACTTGCGCTTGCCGCTCTTTACATCCACTGCATAGATGTTGCGCTGAATGGGATTGGCCTCGTTGGTGGCGATGATGACACTCTTGTTCTTGGTGTTGAATCCGCAGAAGTCCTCAACCACAAAATTGCCCTTGGTCAGTTGGCATATCGCGCCCGTACCTATATTATATATATACAGGTGGTTGTAGCCGTCCTTCTGACTCTGCATGACAAACTGCTTGCTGTCCCAAGGCAGGAAGACGATGGGGTGCATAGGCTCCACGTATTTGTCGCTCTTCTCGCGATACAGCTCCTTCAGCTTATTGCCCGAGGTGGCATCATAGCTCACGAGTTGGCAGTCGTTCTGCAGTCGGTTGAGCTCGAACATATACACCGTCTTGCTGTCGGGACTCCATGCTATGTTGGTGAAATATCGGTCGGTGGGGTCGCCGGCATTAAGATATTGAATCTTGCCGTTGGTGCAGTCGTATATGCCCACAGTCACCTTGTGGCTTGTCATTCCGAGCATGGGATATTTGTCGGGCTCGTATGTAGCCACTCGCTCGAAGGTGTTCACCTGAGGATAGTCGGTCACCATGCTTTGGTCCATCCTGTAGAAGGCAAACCTGTTACCGTCGGGAGCCCAGAAGATACCCTCTTCGATACCAAACTCATTGCGATGTACCGACTGTCCATACACTATCTCGCGTGAGCCGTCGGTGGTGAGTTGCTTGGTCTTTCCCTCGGCATCGGTTATCCACAGTTGGTTGTCCTTGACATAAGCCGACGTGCGTGAGGTCTTGTTCCAGTGAGTCTCGGTCTCACCCTCGCAAGTCTGTTTCCACACAACCTCGCACTTGCTCCAGTCGAACAACATCCTTACCGACTTGCTCTGCACGAGTGCAAGAGTCTTGTCGGGGTAGGGGAATGATACCCTCTGCAGGGTGCGCACCACCTCACCATCTGTTTTGCCGTTGATGTCGTCAAGTGTGAAGAGCGCGCGCTTCTTGCCGGTCTTCATGTCAATGAGGCCTGCCTCTTCCACGTCCTGATACATCAGTTGGTCGCCCCACCATGTGGTGTAGAGCCTCTCGGGAATGAACTTGCGATAGTTTTCACCCCCGAAGTTGAGGTCTTCGAGTGTAAACTGCTTTAGCTCTTGGGCTGAGATGGGGGTAGTTGCCATAATACTTGTGAATGCGACCAAGGCCGCAAATAATCTCTTAGTCATCATATGAATCGAAATCATTGTTCTGTCTTTTGTTCTTGCGGTCGAATCCGCCTTTTCCCCTGCGGTCGAATCCACCCTTTCCCTTGCGGTCGAATCCGCCCTTTCGGTCAAATCCTCCCTTGCGGTCGAATGGTTTTCTGCCGCGCTTTTTGTCGTCGTCATCGTCGTCACGGCGGCGGGGACGCTTATCCTCGCCTGTGAGCACGTCATGACGATGGAACTTAAACGAGCGGATGTCGCCCTCCTCGTTTTCCTCGGTCTCGGAGAGACGCTTCTTAAACTCGCGTTCCTTCTTGAATCTGTGCTTCTCGCGCATCATTTGCTTCTCCTCGTCGGTCTTCACTATGCCGCCCTCAGAGCGGAAGTCGCGCAACTTACCGTCGAAGATCTGATACTTGCGGAACTCACATTCGAGCGAACCATTATAAAGAGGAGTCTTGAGCGACGGTTTGAGCCCGATTTGCTCGAAACATTCCTCGCGATAGCTCAGTATCCATGCGTCGTTATTGAGGAACTGGTGCTTGAGTCGCTCGCCAATCATCTTGTATGTGCCCAAGAGGTCGGGAGTGGATATGCGCTCTCCGTATGGAGGATTGGTTACGATGATACTCTTCTCCTTGGGTTGGGTGAAATCCTTGAAGTCGGCCTGTGCCACGGTGATGTCACGGCTGAGTCCGGCAGCCTTCACGTTCATGTTGGCGGTGTTCACAGCCTTCATGTCGATGTCGTAGCCATAGATATGATGGTTGAACTCTCGCTCCTGCGAGTCGTCGTTGTATATCTCGTCGAAGAGATCCTTGTCGAAGTCGGGCCATTTCTCGAATGCAAACTCCTTGCGGAAGAGTCCCGGAGCCATGTTGCGGGCAATAAGTGCTGCCTCGATGAGCAATGTGCCCGAACCGCACATCGGGTCGATGAAGTCGGTGTCGCCCTGCCATCCGGTCATGAGAATCATTCCGGCAGCCAACACCTCGTTGAGCGGAGCCTCCACGCTTTCCTGGCGATAGCCTCGGCGATGCAGGCTCTCGCCACTGGAGTCGAGCGAGAGGGTGCACTTGTCCTCAGCTACATGGATGTTGAGACGTATGTCGGGATTGGCAACACTGATATTGGGGCGTTGTCCCGTCTTCTCGCGGAATTGATCTACGATGGCGTCCTTCACCTTGTAGGCAACAAACTTGGAGTGGCGGAATTCGTCGGAGAACACCACGGCATCCACTGCGAATGTCTTGTTGTTGTCGAGATATTCCGTCCAATCCACCTTCTTTATCTCCTCATACACATCATCAGCCGACTTGGCCTTGAAGTGAGTGATGGGCTTTAGAATCCTGATTGCCGTGTGCAGTTGGAAGTTGGCGCGATACATCAACTCCTTGTTTCCCGTAAATGACACCATACGTCGTCCTATCTGGATGTCGTTGGCGCCCAATTGTGTCAATTCTTTCGCCAATACAGGTTCCAGTCCCATGAATGTTTTGGCGATCAGTTCAAATTCTTTTTCCATTATTATATTTAACTTAAGTTTCGCATTTGCTCAACTTTGGGGGAGTTCAAGTAGTTCAAGTAGTTTAAAGGAGAAGTTTCCTTGAGCGAAGCGAAAAAAAGACAATAGTCTTTTCGTCCATTTGGGAAGTTCTCAGGGGAAAAACATACGTCTTTAACTCCCTTAACTCCCTTAACTCCCTTAACTTCCCTACTCCCGAAAGTTGATTTTTTAATATTTCAATTTTTTAATTTTTTAATTTTCCTCGTTCCCGCTTCCATATCCTCGGTCACCCACATGTTGGCACCCACCACACAGCCCTCGCCGATGGTGATGCGTCCAAGGATGGTGGCATTGGAATAGACGATGACGTTGTCTTCGAGGATAGGATGGCGAGGAATGCCCTTGATGGGATTGCCCGCCTCGTCGAGCGGAAAACTCTTGGCTCCGAGGGTCACGCCCTGGTAGAGCTTCACGTTGTTGCCGATGATACATGTGGCTCCCACTACCACACCCGTGCCATGGTCGATGGTGAAATGATGACCGATGGTGGCAGCGGGATGGATGTCGATGCCCGTCTCGGAATGAGCCATCTCGGTGATGATGCGAGGAATCAGAGGCACATCCATCAAGTGCAGTTCGTGGGCAATGCGGTAATTGGTCAGAGCCTTGATCACTGGATAGCACGATATTATCTCCCCCACATTAATAGCAGCGGGGTCGCCCTTGTATGCAGCATCCACGTCGGTGGCAAGGGTGCGCCTGATGTCGGGCAGTCTTTCGATAAACCTTGCCGCAATGTCGTTGGCCTTCTCTCGGCAATGCACACCAGCATCAGGACAAGTCTCGCATGCGAAGCACAGACCTGCCATAATCTGGTCGGAGAGCAACTTGTAGAGCTTCTCCACATTAGCCCCGATATGGAATTTTATGGTTCGAGTGTTAACAGACGACTTGCCGAAGTATCCAGGAAAGATGATGGACCTCGACAATTCGATTATCTCCTCAAGCACTTTGCCCGACGGCAGGGGATTACCCTCAGTATGTCTATGGAACAAGCCTTCGAGTGACTTCGGTTCCGACAGCCTTTCTACCGTTTGCGTCAGTGCCTTGCTATGATTATAGTTACCCATTTCAGCTGAAAATCTCAATATTTGGGTACAAAGTTACTCAATTTATAAGAAAATCCCAAAAAAAAATCTGTTTTTTTCCACTATTACAAAAATATTAGATCG
>JBJEAY010000667.1:0-6123 GCA_051869575.1 Prevotella sp.
TCGCCCTGCAAAGAGTGGTATAAGGTGAAATTATATCCGTCAAACTTGTTGAGTCCGTATTCCGAGCCCACCCATATATATCCATATTTGTCCTGGCACACTGAGGTGAGCAAACTGCTCGACAGCTTGTCAGAGGTATATAGTTTTCCGGTATCAGCCATAGCCGACACAATAGTCATGGCAAGGGCAAAAAAGATTGTTATATGTCTTTTATTCATCCGATATTGTGGTTTGGTGTTTTGATTTTGGTGCAAAAATAGTGATTTTTTGTTGCATTTCATCATTTTTTTCCAAAAAAATGCACAAATGAAACAAATCATAATGTTTAGGTTACATTTTCAGAGTGTTTTTTAGTGGGAAATGTGTAATTTTGCAGCGAAATTAAAAAAACGTAAACAATATCTATGATGAAACAACTTAATGACACCACTTCCTCAGAGAAGGGATTCTACAAACTCTCGTGGCTGCAACGCATCGGATTCGGCTCGGGCGACCTTGCCCAGAACCTGATATTCCAGACCACCTGCATGTATCTGTTATTTTTCTACACCGACATCTATGGCCTTGACGCCGTTGATGTGTCGGTGATGTTCACCGTCGGTAACGTGGCCAACGTGATATGGGACCCCATCGTGGGAACACTCATCGACAAAAACAATCCCCGCCTTGGCAAGTATCGTGCTTACCTCGTCTATGTGGGTATTCCGCTTTCGGGCTTTGCCATCCTGTGTTTCTGGAACGGATTTGCACCGTCGCTGCTCTATGCCTATGTGACATATATCGCTATGACATTGCTCTACACCTTTATTAATGTGCCTTATGGTGCGCTCAACTCATCATTGACTCGCGACACCAACGAGATTACGATTCTCACCTCCGTTCGCATGTTCATGGCCAACTGTGGCGGTCTTGCCGTTGGTTCGGGTCTGCCTCTGCTCATCTCCTATTTCACCGACGAAAAGGCTGACGGTCTGCCCAAGGACCCTGGCGCATGGTTCACCACCATGACCATCTATGCCATCGTGGGTCTCTGCCTGCTTCTGTTCTGCTTCTCGCAGTGTAAGGAGAAGGTGGTGATGAATGCCAAGGAGAGTGCAAATGTTAAGATCAGCGACCTTTGGATGGAGTTCTTCCACAACCGTCCTCTCCGCGTGATAGCCTTCTTCTTCATCACTGCGTTTGCGATGATGTCGTTAGGTAATGCCGCCGGAACCTACTTCATCAACTGCAATATGCATGGCACATCCGAGCAGCTCTCCATCTTCATGGGTCTTGGTTCGGCACCGTCGTTCATCTTCATGCCTCTCGTGCCAATGATCAAGAATGCCGTGGGCAAGAAGAATATGTTCTACATCTTCCTCACGGTGGCAATCATCGGTATGGCTATACTCTATGTTGTCGCCAAGATGGACAATCCAAGTATGACATACGTATATATAGCACAGTTCATCAAATCCACTGGTGTTATCGTAGCCACAGGATATATGTGGGCTCTTGTGCCTGAGGTTATCTCCTACGGCGAATATGTGAGCGGCAAGCGCATTGCCGGTATTGTGAATGCCTTGACTGGTATCTTCTTCAAGGCTGGAATGACTCTCGGCAGTGTTGTGGCTCCAGCTATCTTGGCTTATGTGGCTTACGACCCGAAGAGCGTTTCTCAGACTCCTCTTGCCGAAGAGGGTATCTTGTGGCTTGTATGCGTTCTGCCTGCCGCCCTACTCCTCCTCGCCATGTTCATCATCTCGAAGTATGAGCTCGACGATGCCACTATCGACAAGATTAACAAGGAGATAGAAAGCAGGAGTTAAGGAGTTGGAATCTTGAATAAATAAAAGAATTAAGAAAATATGAAAAAGGAAAAGCGTTATCTGTTTCCAGCCGATTATATGGCTGACCCGTCAGTGCATGTGTTTGACGGTAAGATTTATATCTATCCCAGCCACGACTGGGAGGCATCCAATGTCGAGAACGACAATGGCGACCAGTATATAATGAAGGACTACCATGTTCTCTCCATCGACGGCGACCCCATGACAGGCACCGTTACCGACCATGGTTGCGTACTCCGTCAGGAGGATATTCCATGGGCAGGACGCCAGCTGTGGGACTGCGATGTGCAGGTGTATGAGCATGAAGTGCCCACCAACGCCGAGGAGCAAGCCGCAGGCATGGGATATAGCAAGAAGGTGAAGAAATACGTGATGTATTTCCCGCTGAAGGACCGCAACGACGTGTTCCACTGGGGCACAGCCATCGCCGACAATCCCGCAGGACCATTTATTCCCCAACCGGCTCCAGTGCCAGGCAGTTACAGTATCGACATGTGCGCCTTCAAGGATGATGCCGACGGCGAGGTATATGTGTATTTCGGCGGTCTGTGGGGCGGCCAGCTCCAGCGCTACAAGGATAACATCCATCTTGAGACACCCCATCTGCCCGAAGGCAAGGAAGACGCTCTGCCCAGCCGTTGCGTTCGACTGACCAAGGACGGTATGAACTTTGCCGAGGATCCACGCCCCATTCTTGTGGTGGATGACAATGGCGAACCGCTGAAGGCCGACGACCCACATCGTTTCTTCGAGGCATCATGGATGCACAAGTACAACGGAAAGTATTATTTCTCTTACTCCACCGGCGACAGTCATCTGCTCTGCTATGCCGTGGGCGACAATCCCTACGGACCCTTCACCTATCAGGGTGTTATCCTCACTCCTGTAGTGGGCTGGACCACTCATCATGCCATCCTTGAATACGGCGGCAAGTGGTATCTCTTCCATCACGACTCTGTGCCCTCTGGCGGCAAGTCATGGCTCCGCTCGCTGAAGGTGTGCGAGATTGAATATGATGCTGATGGAAAGATTCAGACTATCGAAGGCACTGACGAATAATGAAATTCATGTAATCATCATACAGTACTTACTATTTATAATTGACAATGGCAGCAACTCCGCTGAGTTGTTGCCATTATTCATTTCCCCCCATACACCTCATTGAGGATGAGTCCGGCGATGGTGAGTCCGAAGATGGCGGTGATATGCATCATCGAACCGTTGATCTGCGCCTTGCTCGAACACCACTCGTGATTGAGCAACTTGGCATCGCCTGGACCGTTCTTCGCCTTGGGGCACATACAATGCTCCGTTCCACAAGTGCCATTGTGACCCTTGTTCTGGAGGAGTTCCTCACTGAAGACACACTTGAACTTGCGTGCCGGTTTGCGCTTCTGCTTGTTGAAGCGCTGACGCAGGGCACGGGCAAGCGGACAACCCTTCACCTTCCAGAACTCAGCCACCTGCACCTTTGTGGGGTCCATCTTCAATGCAGCCCCCATAGATGAGAAAAAGCGAGCCTTGCTGCGGCATGCCAATTCGATGAGCAACATCTTGTCCTTGAGCGAGTCGATAGCATCAACTATGTAGTCATAACTGTCGAGGTCGAATTCCCCTGCCGTGTCTTCACAGAATATCTGTTGTCTTGCGTCGATGTCGGCAGCCGGATTAATCTCAAGAAGCCTTTCCTTGAGAGCCTCCACCTTCACCTGCCCCACGGTCTTTGTCGTAGCCATAGCCTGACGGTTGATATTCGTGATGCATATCCTGTCGCTATCCACGATGGTTATATGTCCCACACCCGAGCGCACAAGACTCTCGGCGCACCACGAACCAACTCCTCCAACGCCGAAGATGATGACTCGCAGCGAACTTAGCTTGTCCATAGTGTCGTCGCCCAACAGCAGTTGGCTACGCTTAAGTATTCCCTTCTCTATTCCCATTCTCTTGTTGTGTTATATGAAAAATCGGCTGCAAAGTTACAAAAAAGCAATGAAAAAAATGCAAACAAGACGGTATAAATGAGAAAAAAACAAAAATATTTTGGACGTATTACAAATTAGTCGTATATTTGCAATGACAAATATCACTTATATATAATAAGGTAATAATGGATAAAAGAGAACTTATGTTAAGAGCCATAGAGCTTTCAAAAAAGAGCGTGAAGGCAGGCGGTGGTCCGTTTGGGGCGGTTATCGCCCGCAACGGCGAGATAGTGGCAGAGGCAGCCAACAGGGTGACCATCGACTGCGACCCGACTGCCCATGCCGAGGTGTCGGCAATACGCAAGGCAGCCAAGGGATTGGGCACCTTCGACCTCAGCGGCTGCGAGATATTCACCTCGTGCGAACCGTGTCCGATGTGCTTCGGAGCCATCTATTGGGCTCATCTCGACAAGATTTATTTCGCCAACGACCGTAAGGATGCCGCCGACATCGGTTTTGATGATGATTTCATATACAAGGAGATTGCCCTGACACCCGAAGAAAGGCAAAAGCCCTCAGAGATTCTCATGAGAGAGGAAGCTCTGCGGGCCTTTGAGATGTGGAGGGAAAAGGGGGATAAGACCGAGTATTGAGGATTGCCAGCAAAACTGGCAATAACGGCGGCGAGATTGCCAGCAAAACTGGCAATAACGGTGGCTGGATTACCGGTGGCTATTTCTGGATGAGGACGGTGGCATAGGCACTGATGCCCTCTTCGCGACCGGTGAAGCCGAGCTTCTCGGTGGTTGTAGCCTTGATTGACACATCGTCCTCATCACAGCCGATGATGTTGGCGAGACAAGCCTTCATAGCCGGTATATGAGGGTTCATCTTGGGTCGCTCGGCGCAGATGGTGGCGTCGATATTCCCTAAGGTGTATCCCTTTGTGGCAATGAGGTCAACGGTCTTCTTCAGCAGTATCTTACTGTCGATGTCGAGTGTATCAGCCGACGTATCGGGAAAATGATACCCTATGTCGCGCATATTGGCGGCACCCAATAGGGCATCGCAAATGGCATGTATCAACACGTCGGCATCGCTGTGACCAAGCAGTCCCATCGAGTGTTCCAACTTTATTCCTCCCATCCACAAGTCGCGGCCTTCCACCAACTTGTGGACATCAAATCCAAATCCAACTCTTATTTTCATTTGCAATGAAAAAATTAAAATATTAAAATATTAAAGTATTAAAGTTTCGTTTGCGCAGCCATCTTCATTCAAAATTAGCGCCTGAAGAGATCCTTAATTCCGTCCATATCGAAGGTGAGCGAGAAGCGGAGCGTCTGGTCGAGCGGATTGCTCTGGGCAGTGGAGATGACATATCCCACGTCGAGCGAGAACACATTCATCTTGAATCCTCCACCAACGGTGAAATACTTGCGGTTGCCCTTGTTGGCACTCTCATGATGATAACCGCCGCGGATGGAGAACTGGTCGTGATACACATATTCGGCACCCACGCTCCACTGTATCTCCTGCAACTCCTCCTTGAATCCTCCGGGGGCATCGCTGAAGCTCTTGAAGATACCCGATATTGCACTCACATTACTGTATTCCTCGATGATTCGCGCCTGATAGTCGGCACTGCTCTCGCCCTCCTTCTGAACCGGCACTGTGGGCACAAGGAGTTTGTTGGCATCAGCCGAAATGGCAAAGCGGTTGTATTCATCCACAGGAATGAGCAGCGATGCACCTATGCGCAGATTGGCAGGCAAGAACTGGCTGCGGTCGTCGCCATAATACGAGATTTTGCTACCGATGTTACTGATGTTCACACCCAGTCCGAGCTGACACTCGCGGCTGCCGATGTTGATGTAGTTCTGATAGTACATCGCCAGGTCGGCGGCAAAAGCCGATGCCGGTTTGGAGTCCTCCTCGTAGTTGTAGCGCAAGTCGGAGTATATCCACCTGATGGCGGCAGCCAATGAGAATTTCTCGCTGAGCATGAGCGAATACGCCACGTCGAGCGACATCTCGTAGGGCTTCACCGTCATGGCGTTCTCGTCCTCGGATGTGTAAACCTCTCCGAGTGAGAAATATCTGAGCGAACCGCTCACTGCACTGTAGTCGCCAATGCGATAGTAGCCTGCAACGTAGGCGAGGTCGATGTCGTTCACCAACTGTCGCAACCACGGTGTGTAGTTGAGCGCAATGCCCGAACGGCTGATGCAGAATGGATACTTGGCAGGATTCCAAAACTGCGAGTTGACGTCGGGGTCTGTGGCAGCACCCACATCACCCATACCGGCAGCCCTTGCGTCGGGAGCGATGGTCTGTGATATCACGGCATGGTCAACGGGATTGAAGTT
>JBJEAY010000668.1:0-6120 GCA_051869575.1 Prevotella sp.
CGATCTCACGCAACCGCCTATAACCATGTGTATCATGTTGAATATGCTCAATCCCTGGAAAAAGTGATTGAAGTCCATAACCTCACACAGCGATGCCATGAAGACAATGCTCAGTGTGGTATAGGCAAATCCACGGCAGAAGAGTGGCAGGTAGAGTGTTTCGATGTTTATGGAGGGCGACATCCATAGATACATCATCACGAGATACAGCAATAACACAACCGACCCGATGATTCCGAGGCGGATGAACGACATGCGCATCACCTTTTGCAACCACCACAGCGAGAACATGCAGCCACATATATTGCCTGCCCATACTGGGAGGCAGAGGGTGGAGTTGACGAGGGTGGAATAGTGCATCACCTCTTCAAGGAATATCTCCTCAAGAATATGTTCGGTGCAGAACAGACACTCCACCACACAGATGAGGATGAATATTGCCTTGACATATCGGAAACCACTGAATACACGCGGGTTGATATAAGGATGGCGCACATGAAACATACGATGGAGAATGGCAAAGAGGGTTATGAGGATGGTGCCCGTGAGATACCACACGGCATCGTGGTTGTACCATGAATACCAGTCGCCATAGTCGAGTATATACGCTAATTGCATCATCAGTGCCGACCACAATACGAGTGATGTCCAGTCGATACCGTAGAGTGGTAGTTTCATGAAGCGGAAATGGTGAATGCACGTCGTCAGAAACAATAGCACCACGCAGTGAAGACCTACAATAAACCAATGCATCAGTCGCCAGTCGCCAAGGTAAGCAAACCATGCCGACAGCATGTCGCTGGAGTTAACTCCTGCGAGGATGACGAGATGAAGCAAAGGGAAGAACACTGTCATGTCGCGCTTGGGAGTCATCCATAGTTGCACGTTAGACATACATTCGAATGTGCCCTGTATCTTGGCAATGCCTTCGAGAAAACACAATAGCCACAGCAATGGCAACCATGTGACGTATCCTATTAGAAGGTTGGTGACGATAACTCCGATTGACGCTCCTGTAAGCAGAGTTTTGTTGGTGAAGCGGAACTTCATCCTGAAAAGCATCGGAAACCACACTGCCATTCCCGCAAGGTTGCAGTAGAGACACATCAACACGTCTTCGCGCATCTCTGCGGTTGAGCCGATAATCTCGTTAAGCGCACCGAGATAGCGTGCGCCCGAAATCTGAAACGAGAGGGCTATGCACAGATATATCCAAGGCCTTATGCGCTCAGGCACAAAGCTATTGAACATCGGCATTGAGAAGTTCATGTTATACATGAAATTAAAATATTAAAAAATTAAAATATTAAAGTTCATTGCCGCAGGATTAATCGTGTATAGTTTCACATTCCACGTTGTATCCCGCCTTAAGCTTGCTTATGTTTTCGGCAGTGTTGCCATGCAAGGAAATTCTTACGGGCAGACGCTGCTCAACCTTGACAAAGTTGCCTGTGGCATTATCCGAAGGCATCATTGAAAATGCCGATCCTGTAGCGTCTGACAATGACTCTACCGTTCCTTCGTATTCTATTCCGGGGACGGCATCTACCTTCATTCTGACTTTTGAACCTACATGGATGTTGGCAATCTGCGATTCGCGGTAATTGGCCTGCACCCACATCTCCTTGCTATCAACAATCTCCACCATCGTCTGTCCGGGTTGAACGAGTTGTCCCACATGGATGTCCTTACGTCCAGTCACACCGTCGCAAGTGGCTATGATGGCGCAATAGGAAAGATTCAGTCGGGCTAATCTTACATTGGCTTCGCACAATTTTATAGTAGCATTGTTTTGTCCGAGACGTTCCGTCTGCTCGTTCTTGACGAGAGCTGTTGACTGCTTTCCTCGGCTCACTTGCTCGTAGCGTGCTTTTGCCGCTAAATATGCAGTATGCACGTTGTCATACTGCTGTTGGGTGACAGCCTCTTCCTTCAGAAGTTTTGCGAATCGCTCTTCCTCACGTTGGGCGTTTATCATCTGTGCTTTCACCTCGTCGATTGAGGCATCGCTCACGGTGATGTTGTTGGCAGTGGTGGCAATGCTGGCAGTGGTGGCCTTGTGGCCTGCAAGGGCATTGGCGAGATCAGCCTCAGCCTGGGCAACACGCAATTGGAACTCGGCATCCTCGATAATAACGAGAGTGTCGCCTGCCTTCACCTTCTGATATTCGTTGAAGCGAATCTCGCGTATGAATCCCGACACACGGGTGTTCACAGGAGTGATATGTTGACAAACGGTGGCATTGTCAGTATATTCCACATTGCCAAAGTGGAAGAATTTATAGCACACGATAGCGATACCCATAATGAGCAGCGCAAAGATAATCACATTGTAGGCAATACGTTTTGTTGTTCTTTTCATAGTGTATGTGAGATATATTTTAATTTGAAGAAGTTAAATAGAATATTGATGTCGGCATCTACTAAACCGAGTTCGGCAGAGAGTTTGGAGTTTGACGCGTCGAGCATGTCGGTGAGCAGAGCGAGACCGTTGTTATATCGCTTCTCTGTCACGTCATAGCATTGATCGGCGAGTTCCACTGATTTCCTCTGCGTCTGCAGTTCCTTGAATGCAGTGAGATAGTCTGTATATGTTGCCTGCACGGCATTGTCTATGCCCTCTCTTGCTAGAGTCACCTGTTCTTGGCTTTGTCTGAGTGCCGTCTTTGCCTGTTTCAGTTTTTTGTTGCTCTTGAACAGTGATGAGATGTTATAGCTCACGCCCACGCCAGCAAACCAGTAGCTGATGTTCTTGTCGATTACGGGTACCTCGGTTGTTATTGGACCGTCGAAATGTTCCTCTGCCACGACTGCTATCTTAGGCAGTAGTTGTGAACGTTCGAGCTTCACCTTCTTCTCGTTGATTTTCACCGCAGTCTCTGATTGCTTTAATCCTACATTGTTGGCGGCAGCAATATTTTGCCAATCCTGTTCGGCAAGCACTTGTGCGTTTTTTTCCAAAGATGCATAATCGGCTGAAATCTCCGTACCATCTGGCATGTGTAGCATGGTGACGAGCTGATGGCTTAAGATTGACTTTGCGTCCTTCAGTTTTGTGAGTTGCAGTTTGAGTGATTCCAATTGCAGTTCGTATCGCGTGATGTCTGTTTTTAGGGCTGTGCCCTGATTGCGCCTTGCCTCCATGTTTTCAATCACCCGTTTTGTCAGATTGATGTTCTTCTCCACCACCTGTTCGCGGTTTTGTAGTCTGCACAAGTCGAGATAGTGCGAGGTGATGATGAACCTTATTTCCTGCCGGTTCTTAGTGTAGTCGAGTTCGGCCATACGATGTCCTAATTCAGCCAACGACACACCGCTCTCTATGGCACCGCCGGCATATATCACCTGCTGCGCCCTTAGTGCGAAGTTGTTCATGAAATGCGGATTGTCGATGTGCTGCCATCCTGTGAGGTCGCGGTCGCCGAGTACTCCGTCGCCGAGATAACCGATGCTGAGCGAAGCTCCGATGTCGGGAAGCCTTTGCGCCTTGGCAGCTTCCACTCCGAGTTGCGAAGCTTCAATGGCAGTCTTAAATGTCTTGATGCTCTGGCTCTGCTCGTCTGCCAATGAGTACAGTTGGTCGAGCGTCATCTGCGTCTGGCCTTGTACAACACTGGGCATCGAGAGCAATGCAAAGAGCAATGCCTTAATGCTTTTCTTTCTCATAATATATAATAATGTATATTTATTGTTACCCTGTGTTGTACGAGCCTTTAAGTATGACTCTGGCCGAGTTTCGCGCTGCAAAGGTAACAATATTTTTTGTAAAATATGACATATATAGATACGTTTTTTAGGTATTGTTAACAAAAAACTCGCAATTTCGATTAAACTTTATGGTATTTCATTCGTCAAAAAGATACATTCGAAATAAAATAAAAAGAGTATATTATGAAAAAAATTATGATTATTGCTGTACTCGTCCTTATGGGCGCAATCAGTACTTTCGCTCAGCGCGGAGGTGGTCGTCAGAGAATGACAGTCGAGGAGCAGGTAGCCAATATGCACAAGGAGTTGAATCTCACTTCTTCTCAGCAGAAAAAGCTTACTGCCCTATATCAGGATTTCAACAATAAGCGCCAGGAGAATACCCAGATGTCTCGTGAGCAAATGCGCACAGAGCGCGAGAATCTCGACAAGCAAGTTAGTGCATTGCTTACCGACACCCAAAAGAAAAAGTTCGAAGAGATGAAGAAAGCCCGTCGTGGTGGCGGTAGAGGCAATAACAAATAATATTATTTCTGAGATAAGATCATTTTTTAGTTTTAGTTAATAATATAAAGTATTTGGTTCGTCCGTGCGTTGTGATAGCGCGCGGACGTTTTTTATGAAAGGTTTTTTTAGAATTGGAATATGAAACAGGGGTTTGTTAATGCTTAAACTGCAAAAAAGTGGAATTAACGGCATTGACATATGTAAACGAGTGTTAATGCGAGGGGGGGGGTAATGTGTGAAATACAAAAAAAGATAAATAATCAGCAATTTTTTTGCCTAAATGTTTGCAAGTAAAGAAAAAATGACTACCTTTGCATCGACAACTAGTAATTTTAATCTATATTTATCATTTTCCTATCTATAGGGAATCTGCTCGAGAGAGTCGATTCCCTTTTTATTTATGCCAATTCAAGGTCGAGCAGAGTGCCGAGCTTCGCCACAGCCTCATTCTGTTTTGTGAGCATTTCATATTGCTCGCGACGAGTTAATATCTTCACAGTGTCTTGTTTCTCGTTAAGGCGTAGGTCAAGAGTGATGTTCTCGTTCTGGAGATACAGTTTGAGAGTCTTCACTATGCTACCCTTGATAGGTGTTATCTGGTCGAGTTGAATCTGATTTTCCACCGTCACCTCAATATGTGGGAAATCGGTTATTGTGGGATTCATGTTCTTCATCCTCGACGCAATGCCGCTCAATTGCTGCGGCATGCGG
This sequence comes from Prevotella sp., assembly GCA_051869575.1. Classification (GTDB taxonomy): domain Bacteria; phylum Bacteroidota; class Bacteroidia; order Bacteroidales; family Bacteroidaceae; genus Prevotella. The sequence goes on from JBJEAY010000668.1 coordinate 4,927, forward strand.
TTGCACATCGACATCCATTGAAATTCGACATCGCGCTGAGAGAATTCGTTGTCGGTTGAGATATTCTTGATGTTGGGGTCAGTAGGCGCAAGCATTCCAGGAACAAGCGAAATCTTGTTCTTTTTGCGATGTGCTTGTTCGCGGATGTTCTTCCATGAGAGCCCAATCTCCGTTCCCGTATCTGTTTTAAGGACGGGACGGTTGTTGGGATTGTATTTTGTCGTGGGAGCAACTGGTTGTTCAACAGGCTTCACGACCGGGGCCACCTGTGGAGCCGCTGTCATGGGTCGTGACTGCCTGATGATCATATGGAACAGGGATTTAAGTCGTCGGGGCTTGCGCCCCGCGCTTGGCACACTGTCGTCTGCCTGTGTTATTTGTGCTATCTCGATGAGTGTGAGTTCAACAAGCAGTCTCTTATTGCCGCTGTTGCGGTAATTGATGTCGCACTGGTTGAGCAGTCTCAGGGCCTGATATAAGAATGTGGTTGGAGCCAGGATTGCTTGCTGTTGGTATTTCTGTCGTGTGCCCTCACTTGTTTCGAGCAGTGGCAGGGTGGAGGGGTCCTTGGCCATTAGCACATTGCGAATGTGGCGTGCAAGTCCTCCTATGCACTGTCCAGGGTCAAAACCTTTCGATATGATGCCATTGAGCAGTAGCATAATGTCGCTCACCTTATTCTTCAGACTAAGATCGACTATGCGGAAATAGTTGTCGGCATCAAGCACGTTGAGGTCTTCTATGACTTTTTCGTATGTGATGTTGCCTTGGCAGAAACTTGCAGCCTGGTCGAATATTGAGAGCGCGTCGCGCATACCTCCGTCAGCCTTCTCTGCAATGACAGACAAGGCCTCTTCCTCATATTTGATACCCTCTTTGTCAGCCACGCTCTTGAGATGGGCTATGGTGTTGGCCACAGTCATACGCTCGAAGTCATAAATCTGACATCTTGAGAGGATTGTAGGGAGGATTTTCTGTTTCTCAGTTGTGGCGAGAATGAAGATGACATAGGAAGGCGGTTCCTCAAGAGTTTTGAGGAAAGCGTTGAAGGCCGCCGTTGATAGCATGTGCACCTCGTCGATGATAAACACCTTGTAACGCCCCAACTGTGGCGGAATGCGCGTCTGCTCCATAATCTTCTTTATATGCTCTACGGAGTTGTTGCTCGCGGCGTCGAGTTCGAAAATGTTGAGA
>JBJEAY010000669.1:0-6107 GCA_051869575.1 Prevotella sp.
ATCTACATCCATAATATTAAGCATCCAGTACTCATCTGCGATTGTCTTTGCAGGAGAGAGATGCGGGTCAAGATAGTCAGTCACAATTGTGTAAGCACCTAATTCCTTAGCTGCACGTACATCCTTGCAATGAACACCTGCACCTGCAAGGATAAGAATTTTTTTTCCTTTAAAATCCATTTTCGTTATTTTAATATATTAATATCTAGCAAACAGAACTTCAAACAACTCAATTGCTGCATCATTGTTGTCTGAATAATAAGAACTCTCGTCACTATAGGTGTCTCGTAAAATACGAGCGGGACTACCAGCGACTACCACTGATGGTGGAACGTCACGAGTCAGCAAACTTCTTGCGCCTATAAACGCATGATGGCCGATACGCTTGGCTTTAGCAGATATACTCAAAGCTCCCTGTCCGATAAAGACAAAGTCCTCCATATCAGTATATGCTCCGATGGTAGCACCACCAGCAATAAAGCAACTATTGCCAATATGGGTGGTGTGGGATATATTGACATGGGATAGCAAAACAGTATTACTGCCTATGGACGAGTCTGCCTGAACGTATGTGTAAGGTGAGATGTAAACGCCCACATCAGAGATTGTTGCAAAAGCAGAGATTACAGCAGTAGGGTGAATCAAGGTAGGAACCTTGCCACCCATTGCAATAATCTTGTCCGACAGTTCCGTGCGAATCTTGTTGTCACCCATCGTCAGAAGGAATGACATTCCTTCGAGAGATCCCTTTGCGAACAAATCATCAAACGAGCCTAATATCTCATAGCCATGGTCGATTTCTCCCGTGCGCGTATTATTATAATGGTATAGTCCTGCAATTGAGTAACCGCAAGCCAAAGCCAAATCAATGAACACAGGAGAGTTGTGACCAATGCCAAGAGCATACAAGTCTTTTTGCATAGAGTCGTTTATTTTTTGAAGAACGCAAGTGTACGTTCTATATCGTTGTCGCTCAATTCATGATGCATTGGGAGGCAAAGTACAGAGTCTGCCATCTTGTGTGCATTCGGTAGGTTCTTTGGATCTGCCGATTCAAGACCACGATAGGTGCTGAACTCTGAGATAAGTGGATAGAAATAACGTCTGCCGAGTACGTTAGCAGCTTTCATCTTAGCGTATAGCTCATCACGTGATGTGCCAAATGCCTTCTCATCAATGAAGATGGGGAAGTAAGAGTAGTTGTGCTTTACTCCAGGCATATCATCGAAGAAGGTGATACCCTCTACATCACGGAGAGCCTCACGATACTTAATGGCAACCTGCTGACGAGCGGCAATGGCTGCATCTACCTGACGAAGGTTAAGGAGTCCGTATGCAGCACGCATTTCATCTACCTTGGAGTTGATACCAGGGCCAACAACGGTTACTTCATCAGCAAAACCAAAGTTCTTCAAGAAATCAATACGTTTTTTTACTTCTGCATTTGGCATGATCATAGCGCCACCCTCGATGGTGTTATACACCTTTGTTGCATGGAATGAAAGAGTTGACATATCACCCCAGTTGAGGATGCTTTCGGTCTCTACCTTCTGGTCCTCACGCTTAACAGGAGCGCAGGGTTCGAGGGCATTGCGAGCTTCGTCAAATGCACGTTTATAGTCGGCTTCGCTCTTTGGAATTTCGAGAGCAAAAGCATGTGCTGCATCATAGATAACTTTTAGGCCGTATGTATCTGCAATCTCCTTGATTCTGTGAACATCGCAAGGTTTGCCATAGCAGTGCACAGGCATAATGGCTGTAGTCTTAGGAGTAATAGCAGCTTCAATCTTCTCAGGATCAAGGTTACCAGTACGAGGGTCAATATCCACAAACACAGGTTTGCAACCTGCCCACCAGATAGAGTGAGTCGTGGCAACAAAAGAATAAGGTGTAGTGATGACTTCACCTGTTATTCTCAAAGCCTGCAAGGCTGTAAGCAGGGGAAGTGTACCGTTTGTGAAAAGGCTCACATACGGCACTCCAAGATACTCTGCCAAAGCAGCCTCCAACTGTTTGTGGTAGCTGCCGTTGTTTGTTATCCACTTGCTGTCCCATATCTTCTTGAGCTCCTCATGGAAGTCATCAAGATTGGGCAGCAACGGAGAAGTCACTGTAATTAATTCTTTTGACATAATTATTTGTTATACATATTTTCGTAATACTTCTGATAATCGCCGCTCGTAACGTTATCGAGCCACTCTTGGTTTTCGAGATACCACTTCACGGTCTTTTCAATACCTTCCTCAAATTGCAACGATGGTTCCCAACCGAGTTCACGCTGAAGCTTGGTGGAGTCGATGGCATAGCGTGCGTCATGTCCGAGTCGGTCGGTGACGTAGGTTATGAGATCCATATCCTCGCCTTCCTTACGACCGAGCAGTCGGTCAACAGTGTTGATGACAACCTTGATGATGTCGATGTTCTTCCACTCGTTGAATCCTCCGATGTTGTATGTCTCAGCCACCTTGCCCTCATGGAAGATGATGTCGATGGCGCGGGCATGGTCAACCACATAGAGCCAGTCGCGCACGTTCTCGCCCTTGCCATATACGGGCAGGGGCTTGCGATGGCGGATATTGTTGATGAACAACGGGATGAGCTTCTCGGGGAACTGGTATGGACCGTAGTTGTTAGAGCAGTTGGTGACGATGGTTGGCATACCGTAGGTGTCGTGGAAGGCGCGCACGAAGTGGTCGCTGCCTGCCTTCGAGGCTGAATATGGAGAGTGGGGATTATACTTGGTGGTCTCAAGGAAGAAGTCCTCGCCGTAGGCCTCGTGATGCTGTGACGACGAAGCCTTGGTGGTGAACGGAGGCTCGATGCCCTCGGGATGAGTCATTGTCAATGCTCCATAGACCTCGTCGGTGGAGATGTGGTAGAAGCGCTTGCCCTCATATTTCCCGGGCAGCGACTCCCAATAGAGCTTTGCAGCCTGCAGAAGTGATAGAGTACCCATCACGTTTGTACGCGCGAAGGTGAACGGGTCCTTGATTGAGCGGTCAACATGACTTTCGGCGGCGAGATGTATGATACCGTCAATCTGCTCGTCCTGCATGAGCTTGTAGAAAGCGTCGAAGTCGCAGATGTCCATCTTGACAAACTTGTAGTTGGGCTTATCCTCGATGTCCTTGAGGTTAGCGAGGTTTCCTGCATACGTCAACTTGTCGAGGTTGATGATTTTGTACTCTGGGTATTTGTTCACAAAGAGGCGTACCACATGCGAGCCGATGAAGCCTGCACCTCCAGTAATCACTATATTTCTTTTGAATTCCATAATCATTGATAATTTACAAATTTGCATTTCCTGTTCTTTCCACTTCTTCAACTACTTGAAGAAGATATTGCCCGTATTGATTCTTCAGCATTGGCTTTGCTAATTCGCGCATCTTGTCGGCTGTGATCCATCCCTTGCGGAAGGCGATGCCTTCAAGACATGCAACCTTTAAGCCTTGGCGTTTCTCTAATACTTCTATATATGTTGAAGCCTCAGAGAGGGAATCGTGAGTGCCGGTATCAAGCCATGCAAAACCACGGCCCAAGGTCTGTACCTTCAGTTCTCCATCTTCGAGGAATCTCTGATTGACTGTTGTAATCTCATATTCCCCTCTTGCCGATGGTTTGATGTTCTTTGCTACATCAACCACCTTGTTGGGATAGAAATACAGACCGACAACGGCATAGTTGCTCTTTGGATGCTCGGGCTTTTCTTCTATGCTCAAGCAGTTGCCATCTGCATCAAACTCAGCCACTCCATATCTTTCAGGGTCGCTTACCCAATAGCCAAAGACAGTTGCCTTCTTGTCTTCTTCAGCAGTACGCACTGCCTCCACAAGCATATTTGTAAGGCCTGCTCCTTGGAAGATATTGTCGCCAAGTACAAGGCATGCAGCATCATCACCAATGAAGTCTGCTCCAATGGTGAATGCCTGTGCAAGTCCATCGGGAGATGGCTGCTCTGCATACTCAAACTTCACTCCAAAATCGCTTCCATCTCCAAGCAGTCGCTTGAAGCCCGGCAAGTCGAATGGAGTACTGATTATCAATATCTCACGGATGCCAGCAAGCATCAGCACTGAGATAGGATAATAAATCATCGGTTTGTCGAAGATAGGAATCAGCTGCTTGCTGATACCCTTGGTGATGGGGTACAATCTTGTCCCAGAACCACCTGCCAATACTATTCCTTTCATAGGCTTATTTGTTGTTTGAATTTAAATTCTTTATGCACACCTTCAATGAGTCTGTCCAATATGGAATCTTGATACCAAAGGTGTTCTTTATCTTTGTCTTGTCCAATACGCTGTATGAGGGACGGATGACTTTAGAGGGAAACTCGTCTGAATGACAAGGCTGTATGTCACACTCTGTATTCCCGGCATACTCAGCTATCATCTTAGTGAAATCATACCATGAGCATACTCCTTCATTGGAGAAATGATATATGCCATAGGGGAAATCGGCTACAACATCCTTTGCAGAACGATACTGTGTCAGAATTTCATTGATTGCAATGGCAAGATCGTAGGCATAAGTGGGAGTGCCGCACTGGTCGAACACCACCTTCAACTGTGGTTTTGTGCTTGTCAGATTGAGCATCGTCTTTACGAAGTTCTTCCCAAACTCACTATACAGCCATGCAGTGCGCAAGATGACGTGCTTGCAACCTGATGCGATGATATTCTGTTCACCATGCAGTTTGGTGAGGCCGTAAACACCTGTTGGTGTTCCTTTCTGGTCTTCCTTGCAAGGGGTGTTATAAGGATCTCCACCAAAAACATAGTCGGTAGATACATGCACAAGCAGACCATCCACCTCTTTCATCACTTTAGCCAAATTGTCAACAGCCTTTGCGTTCAACAACTCGCACAGATCCTTGTCATCCTCTGCCTTATCCACATTGGTATATGCGGCACAGTTGACAATAACATCAATATTCTCTGCCTTAACAATTGCCCTAATGGCATCAATATCCGTGATGTCGAGAATTGTTGTTGGCAGACCGTCTGGAGCGACAACATCAGTAAATACATACCTGTCGTCTCCCTTCTTACTCACCAAGCGCATCTCATTTCCGAGTTGCCCATTGGCTCCTGTTACTAAAACATTCATTTTCTCTATATTTGTTTGTTAATCTCCACCATTCAGACTTACCTGAAAAGTTGCTCATTAAAAACAGGCAGTATCTGAACAGTGAAGATGATTAGTATAACTTGTCGTTTATATCAAAATCAAGAACGGCGTCCTTAAGGCAAGCATGCTTCAAGTCCTTCTCACTAAGTATTGCTTTCTCTACAGGTATGCTCCAATCTATGCCCAATGACTCATCCTTGATGTTGATGCCTCCATCAGCTTCGGGATGATAGAAGTTGTCGCACTTGTATTGGAAGATGGCTGTTTCGGACAACACCGCAAAACCATGCGCAAATCCTCTTGGGATAAAGAACTGACGATGATTGTCTTCTGTCAGTTCTACAGCTACATGCTGTCCGAATGTCGGTGAACCCTTGCGGATGTCCACGGCCACATCGAGTACTGCGCCTTTGACACAGCGAACGAGTTTGCTCTGTGTATATGGCATACGCTGATAGTGAAGACCTCGCATCACTCCATAGCTTGACATTGATTCATTGTCCTGTACAAAGTTGATACTATGCCCAAGGATTGGCGTTACCTTATTGTCAAATTCTCTCTGTGAGAAGCTCTCGAAGAAATATCCTCGGGAGTCTTTGAATACGCGCGGCTCAATGATGAGCACGCCGTCGATATTTGTTTTTACTATATTCATAAAATAAATGTCTTAACTATATATTGTGTGTCCGCAAGCGGACTTTTGGGGTGAACGCGAATTTTCACGAATTTGACGTGAATTAAAGGAAATGGGTCCGCAAGCGGACTATGGAGGACACGGGAACAGGTTGGTGTCCTGCTAACATATTGTTTTTGAAATATTTGATATTATATTCTTGCCTATTCCTGTCAGCCGTTGCAACTGTCTAGACTCCCGTGCCTGATTGTATGCGTCCTTGTCGTTGCGGGACAGTGACCTGTCACCTGTCCCCCACTTACCATTATTCCCAACTTGTTCCACTTAAGTGAGATTCCGTAAT
>JBJEAY010000670.1:0-6069 GCA_051869575.1 Prevotella sp.
GTGCGGAATACGCAGACGGCTCATCACAATAGGTGCCAGAAGTATTATACAGAGCACGACGAAGAATATCAACGTCGGGTCGGTAATAGGAAAATAATGCGACCAATTAAGCATAAAAATCACCTTATATTTCTAATTCGCTTGCAAAGTAACAAAAAAAATATCAATTTTTAGCCACATTTCCTTAAAAATTAATGGTTAATTCATCTAAAAGTTGTAATTTTGCACCCGAAAAGCTATTTTTGGCTCAAAAACAGACAAGTATAACATAAAATAGAGAAAGAAATGAAAGTAGCAATTGTTGGAGCGAGCGGAGCCGTGGGACAGGAATTCCTGCGCGTGCTCGCAGAGAGAAACTTCCCAATGGACGACCTCGTACTGTTTGGCTCACAGCGTAGCGCAGGTACAAAGTACACATTCCGCGGCAAGGAGTATGAAGTGAAACTCCTGCAGCATGGTGACGACTTCAAGGACGTGGACATCGCCTTCACCTCAGCGGGTGCAGGCACATCTAAGGAATTTGCCGAGGACATCACCAAGTATGGAGCTGTGATGATCGACAACTCAAGTGCATTCCGTATGGACGACGACGTGCCATTGGTAGTGCCCGAGTGCAATGCCGAGGACGCCCTCAACCGTCCACGCGGCATCATTGCCAACCCCAACTGCACCACCATCATGATGGTTGTTGTGCTTCAGCCCCTTGAGAACATCAGCCACATCAAGCGCATACACATCGCCAGCTATCAGAGTGCCAGCGGTGCAGGTGCTGCCGCAATGCAGGAGTTGCAGGAGCAGTATCACGAGATTGTGGAGGGCAAGCCTGTCACAGTGAAGAAGTTCCCCCATCAGTTGGCATACAACGTCATTCCTCAGATTGACGTCTTCCAGCCCAACGGCTATACCAAGGAAGAGATGAAGATGTTCAACGAGACACGCAAGATTATGCACAGCGACGTGAAGTGCTCTGCCATGTGTGTGCGTGTATCTTCACTCCGCGCCCATTCGGAGTCGGTGTGGATTGAGACCGAGAAACCTATCTCTGTCGAGGAGGCACAGAAGGCAATAGCCGCTGCCCCCGGATGCACACTTCAGGACGATCCAGCCAACCTCGTTTATCCTATGCCTCTCGACACAGCCGGCAAGGATGACATCTTCGTGGGCCGCGTGCGCAAGGACCTCGCAGATGACTGCGGCTTGACCTTCTGGCTCAGCGGCGACCAAATCCGCAAGGGTGCCGCCCTCAATGCTGTACAGATAGCCGAATATCTCATCAAGGTGGGCAACGTAAAATAATTCTTTTATAATATACACTAAGACAAAGAGGCATAGGGAATCTCTGATTCTTTGTGCCTCTTGTCATAAATGATAATTATTCAATATTTCAATATTTAAATGTTTCCATCTTCTTAATAAGCGTTAATATTAACAATAATTACACCGCCTTTTCTTGCTATTATTTAATATTATCAGTATATTTGCAGCGAATAATCAACGAGATGTCAAGAAAGGAGCTGACGATGAAAGCAAGAAGAATCATAATGACATGTTTCGCTGCCATCATACTGATGGTGGCTATGCCTGTTGATGTTCTTGCCTATCGCAGTGTCACTAACGATGAAGGAGGAACGACGGAGCGCGACCGTCTTACTGACATCTCACGAAAGGAGGGACAGAAACCCGTGGCGATGTTCAGCGACACACAAAGCGCAGCACGCGCTTGCTTGGCACGCCCACAGCGATTGTTGCCGTCGCATGGCTCCACGCCAGGCAAGATGCTAACGAGGTATCTGTCATCGCGCAATAACATCCCATTCTGTAACTATCAAATCCGCTCAAAGCGACAGGACTCCACACCCGTCCGGTCGTCTGTCTCCCGCAGTTACTATGTGATTGCGCTGAGACACATCATTTGTTAACTCCATAGCATATACTCTCATTTTTTCACACTATGAATACGGGGACAGATGTTTCCGTATTAAAATGCGTATATACTATCATTAACAAATTCATTTGCTAAGTTACAATGACAAAGATAAAGAATCTGGAGATGGCAGCGACCATTTCCAACAACAACGACATTACAATAAACACATCATTTTTCGGCCTCTGTGAAAAGGTCACATACACCCCGACAGGTAGCCGTGTGAAGGCACAGACCTTTGAGTATTCACCCAACAACGGCGAACGTCTTGGTATATTGCTCGACAGCAATACCGACGAAATCAACCGTCAGCTCGACCGCGGCGTGACAGTGCGCGCCACTCCCGTTGGCAATATGCGTGCTGAGGTGTGCCAGTCGGCCGACCGTCAGTTTCTGGCAGTCAACCTTCTGCGCTTCTCCAATTTCCGCTACGATCCGGTGGGCGAAGTGAAGGTCTTCCGCGGGCACGACGCCGAAGTCGTCAGTCGCCTGTTTGCGGGGCAATAACTTTAAAAACGTATATATAAATAGAAAGCGGCATCAAGCGTGATGCCGCTATTTTTTTAATTGCGAAGCCATTCCTAATTCCTAATTCCTCATCCCTAATTCCTAATTCCTCATTCCTAATTCCCTCTGAAAGCATTCCCTGCACAAGGGTTCATACTCATGCTGCTCGCCAAGCATCACCCTCTTGTCGCCTTCCACCTTGCGATGACTCACATAGGCCAAGGCACCACATTTCACACATATAGCGTGCACCTTCTGCACATCATCGGCAATGGCGCAGAGCGCAGGCATAGGGCCAAACGGCACTCCCCGATAGTCCATATCCAATCCTGCCACTATCACCCTCATACCACGGTTGGCCAGTTCGTTGCACACATCCACAAGTCCCTCGTCAAAGAACTGTGCCTCATCAATTCCCACAACATCAATATCTGATGCCAACAGCAGTATCTGTGCCGCAGTGTCAATAGGGGTTGACATAATCGAGTTGCTGTCGTGGCTCACCACCTCTTCCTCCGAATATCTCTTGTCGATAGAGGGCTTGAATATCTCCACCTTCTGATGGGCAAACTTTGCTCGCCTCAGTCTTCTGATCAACTCCTCGGTCTTGCCCGAGAACATCGATCCACACACCACTTCTATTCTTCCGGGGCGGCGTGTCTCCCCAATATTACCGTATGCCATATCATAAAAAAATATATTATTACTCTTCCTCTGCAATCAGCTTTTTCAATTTGGGCAGCGAGAGATGATAGCGCACAGCAAGGAAGCGTATCACGCAAGTCACCGAAAAACTGATTATAGCCGACAGTTCCACACTGTTGTCAAGCTGGATAGTCAACCAATAAGCCAAGCCGCCCATCACGCTTGCCATCGCGTAAATCTCCTTGTGGAATATCACCGGCTCTCTCACAAGCATGATATCACGTATCACTCCTCCAGCGGCACCCGTGATACATCCCATGATGATTGCCACCCAATAGGGTTGTCCGAAGGCTATGCTCTTCTGGATTCCGGCAATGGTGAAGAGGGCGAGACCGAGGGTGTCGAACACGAACCACGCGTTCTGCAGCCTCTCTATCCACCGCGAGAACACCACCACAACCACTAATGCCAATGCCGTGCATAACATATAGAACGGACTGGTCATCCAGAACGGCGTAGTGCCAAGCATCACGTCGCGTATCGTACCGCCACCTATGGCGACTGCAATACCGCATACATAACCTCCAAACCAGTCGAAGGTCTTCTCGGCGGCATGCCTGATGCCCGAAATGGCGAATGCAAAGGTGCCGAGAAACTCAATCACCTGCTCCACCGATATATTTAATAATGTATCCATAATCCTTTTTCTTTATTAATCACTTCCCCTTGTTAATAATATAAATACCCGCAGTGGCAAGGGCACCGGCGATGACATATTTCCAATAGAATGGTTCGGAAAGGCAGGCACAGGATGACACTGCACCGATGACAGGAATGAGCGAGTTGAATATCGCCACCTTGCCCACGGGATTGCATGTCAACAACTTGTTATAGAGGGTGAAACCTATGGTGGAAATGCCAATGAGCATCAAGAGGATGAGCAATCCTGCGATAGTGACATTAGGCAACGTACCACCCATAAGCAATGCCGGCAGAATAAGCAGTGCACCGCCAAGGGCAAGACTATATCCCGTGCCTACAAACACATCCACACGCCGTCCCAATCCCCTCGTCATCAGCGAGGCGAAAGCCGAACAAAGGGCATTAAGTATAATCATCCCGTCGCCAAGCCAAGTGAACTGTCCGCTATCCTTGCCCCCGAGATTCAGGGCGAGTATGCCAAGAAATCCCATCACACAACCCACGGCCTTGCGCACAGTCATGCGGTCGCTCTTGAAGAACATACATGCAAATATCACCACCGTGAACACTCCCATCGAATTGAGTATCGCGGCACGTGCCCCGTCGCTGTGCGACAGTCCGAAATAGAAGAAGGCATAGTGGAAGGTGGTGTTGAGCAGCGAGAATAGCAACACATACCACCAGTCGCGCCCCTTGCTGACGGCAAACCTCCTATGGGTTGCGCGGGCGACAGTGAGGATGATAAGTCCTGAAATGCAGAATCGGATGCCCGCAAAGAGCATCTTACTGCCCGTCATGTCAGGAGTAATCCTAAACTCCCCGAATCCGAGCTTAATCAGGGGATATGCCCATCCCCACAATATTGCCGCCGTGAGAGCGAGCCCAGCCACCCATGCCGGACGTTGGAATATACTTACCTTAGTATCTTTCATCAATGTATTTTATATCGATTGTATTGTCTCGATTGAGTTGTATTGTCTTTAAGAATTATTCATCCGTCATAACCAGCTCATAGTTGGTGCTCCGGCCTCCGCCGTCATTGCCCTTGCGCAATATGCCCTTGGCTATCAAGTCGTTGATATCGCGCGTGGCAGTGTCCTGCGAACAATGGTTAATCTTGTACCATTTGGAAGAGTTGAGTTTGCCCTCAAAACCGTCAAGCAACTTGTTGAGCACCTTACGCTGGCGGTCGTTAAGCGGAGTGTCGTGATGCTTGTCCCAAAAACGCTTCTTCATCACCACCCTCTCAGTCTTGTCAAGAGCAGTCTCAAGCGCCTTGCGCAGTGTCTCAAGAAACCACACTATCCACTCCGTAATGTCCAGACCGCCCTTCTGCGCCCTCTCTAAGTGCTGATAATACTCATTGCGATGGCTTAGTATCTCCGACGAGAGACTGTAGTAGCGTTGAGCTGAACGATCGGCACGCGACAGCAGGCACTCGGTTATAGTGCGGCACAAGCGTCCGTTGCCGTCATCAAAGGGGTGGATGGTCACAAACCACAGATGCGCCACTGCTGCCTTTATCAATGGGTCGATGCCCTCGGTACAACGGTCAATCCATTCAAGAAATTCCGCCATCATCTCTGGCACGTCGCTACACGGCGGAGCCTCATAGTGCACCGTCTGTCGTCCCATGAGGCCAGATATCACCTGCATGGCCTCTTGCTCGTTGCGCCATGCGCCTACGTTTATCTTATACATGCCACTGCGCCCTGTAGGAAAGAGTGCGGCATGCCAGGCGAAAAGTCTCTCACTGTCAATGGGCTTGTAACAGTTGACAGTGGCGTCAATCATCACTTCCACCACTCCGTCGGTATAATGGTCGGGAGTAATCACTCCACCATATTCGAGACCTAAATGACGTGCCACCGACGAGCGCACACTGTCATGATTGAGGGTCTCGCCCTCGATGCCGGCAGAATTGACAATCTCCATAGTCAGCGAATCGAGCACAGTCTCCCCTTGTTCCTCGAAGCCAAACATAGACAGCCTTCCTGCAAGCCTTCCCCGCAGCACATTCACTGAAGCCAACAGTTCGCAAAACCTGCTTGCGTCCCAATGCACCCGTGGCCATCCTTCCACCTGCCATATATACCTTTCTCTCATAATCCCAAGTATTTTGGGTGCAAAATTACTACAATTCCGCCAACTATCCAAACTTTTGCGGAGAAAAACGCCATTATTCTCCGCATTTTTGCGGAGAATAGGCAGTATAATACATGAAATAACATCAATCCATTCAAATTGACATAAACCACTTTATATAGTTTAAAGGTATATGTCGCCATATT
>JBJEAY010000671.1:0-6063 GCA_051869575.1 Prevotella sp.
TGAAGGCTGGCGAAAAGCTCGACGTTCACCTCGCTTCGGGAGGCGGATGGGCTGCCATTATCACGAAATAAACATTTTTTTGCAAATATTTGCCAATAAATTCGATTATTCCAAATAAATTGTGTATCTTTGCACATTGAAATATAAATATAGATACATTGGAAACAAACGATATGAGCCTTCTTGGCAAGATTAACTATCCCGACGACCTCAGAAAACTGTCTGTGGATGAACTTCCTGAAGTGTGCAGACAACTGAGAGAGGACATAGTAAGGGAGGTGTCGGTGAACCCCGGACACCTCGCCTCCAGTTTGGGTGTTGTGGAACTGACCGTTGCGCTGCATTACGTCTTTGACACGCCAGAGGACAGAATAGTGTGGGACGTGGGTCATCAGGCCTACGGACACAAGATTCTGACAGGAAGACGAGATAAATTCTCCACCAACCGCAAACTGCATGGTATCAGACCGTTCCCCTCTCCAGAGGAGAGCAAATATGATACATTCGAATGTGGACACGCCAGCAACTCCATATCCGCAGCCCTCGGTATGGCTGTGGCCAACAAGAACGCCACCGACCGCGGGACCGACCGCCAGCGGCATGTGGTGGCGGTGATTGGCGACGGTGCAATGAGCGGCGGATTGGCATTCGAGGGTCTGAACAATGTGTCGCAATATCCCAATGACACACTTATCATCCTCAACGACAACAATATGTCGATAGACCGCAGTGTGGGCGGTATGAAGCAATATCTGCTCGGGCTCAACACCAATGAAACCTATAACGCCCTGCGCTTCAAGGTGTCGCAGTGGCTGCACGCCAAGGGGTATCTTGAGGAAGACCGCCGCAAGGGTATCATGCGACTGAACAATGCCCTTAAATCGGCTATCAGTCATCAGCAGAACATCTTTGAGGGACTGAATATCAGATACTTCGGTCCGTTTGATGGACATAACGTGAAGGAATTGGTGAGAATACTGCGCCAATTGAAGAGCATGACAGGACCAAAGCTGCTGCATCTACACACTGTGAAGGGCAAGGGTTATGCTCCGGCAGAAAAGACACCGCAGATATGGCACGCCCCGGGCAAGTTTGATGTTGACACCGGTGAGCGCATCCTGGAGCACAAGCCTGGGCAACCTCTGAAATATCAAGTGGTGTTCGGACGCACATTGCTCGAACTCGCCAAGCAGAATCCTAAGATTGTAGGCATAACGCCAGCCATGCCATCGGGTTGTTCGCTCAATATCATGATGAAGGAGATGCCCGAAAGGACATTCGACGTGGGCATTGCCGAGGGACATGCCGCCACATTTGCCGGAGGAATGGCTAAGGAGGGGCTCGTGCCGTTCTGCAACATATACAGTGCATTTGCCCAGAGGGCATACGACAATATCATTCACGATGTGGCAATACTCAACCTGCACGTGGTGTTCTGCTTCGACAGGGCAGGACTCGTGGGCGAGGATGGTCCCACTCATCACGGGGCATTCGACATAGTAGCCCTTCGACCTGTGCCAAACCTCACCATCTGTTCGCCAATGGACGAGTGGGAATTGCGCCGACTGATGTACACCGCCCAGTTGGACGGTATGGGACCTTGGGTGATACGCTATCCACGCGGTTGTGGCGTGAAGGACGAATGGGAGTGCCCGCTTGAGAAGGTGGAACCGGGAACGGGGCGCAAACTCAAGGACGGAAACGACGTGGCTGTGCTGACATTAGGACCGATAGGCAATGACGTGGCTGAGGCTATCGCCGAAACCGAAGGCAGCGGAGCCACAACAAAGACTGCCGCCCACTATGACATGCGCTTTGTGAAACCGCTCGACGAGAAACTGCTCGACGAGATTGGTAGGAAATACAAGGAGATAGTGACCGTGGAGGATGGAGCTCGCAACGGCGGATTCGGTTCGGCAGTGATGGAGTGGCTACAAGACCATGGCTATACCACGAGAGTGAAGCGCATGGGACTGCCCGACCATTTTGTGGAGCACGGAACGATAGCCGAGCTTCGTGAAATAATCGGTATGGACAAGGCATCTATCATCAATACTATATATAAATAAGGTGTAAGAGATATGAAAATTGTTATAGGAGGAGCCGGTGCCGTTGGCAAGCATTTAGCCAAACTGCTGTCGAAGGAACATCAGGACTGTACACTGATGGACGATGACGGCAGTCGCCTTGAGGGGCTCGACAGCGACTATGACATAATGACTATGCAAGGCTCGCCTACGAGTATCAAGGATCTTGAGGCGGCGGGGGTAAAGAATGCCGACCTTTTTGTGGGCGTCACTCCCGACGAGAGCCGCAACATGAACGCATGTATAATAGCACACGGTATTGGAGCGAAGAAGACCGTGGCGCGAATAGACAACTATGAGTATCTCGACCCGAAGCTCAAGCCCTTCTTCGAGAAACTTGGTATCGACTCGCTCATCTACCCCGAGGTACTTGCCGCCGCCGACATCATCAATGCCCTGAAACTCAGTTGGGTGAGGCAAAGATGGGACGTGCATGGCGGAGCATTGGTGATGCTCGGAATAAAACTGCGCGAGACATGCGAGATACTCAACCAACCCATAAAAATACTCTGTGGTCCCGACGACCCTTATCATATAGTAGCCCTTAAGCGTGGCGGAGAGACCATCATACCAGGTGGTAATGACGAACTGCACAATGGTGACTTTGCCTACTTCATGACTACCAAGGAGTATATCCCGTATATTCGCAAGTTGGTGGGCAAGGAACATTATGCCGACGTGAAGAACTGTATCATCATGGGTGGAGGCAAAGCCACAGTGAGAGTTGCACTTACCATTCCCGACTACATGAACGTGAAAATCATCGAGCAGGACGAGAAGAGATGCGAGAAACTCAACACGCTACTCAGCGACACCGACTGCATGGTGATACATGGCGACGGACGCGACTTGGGACTTCTTGTGGAGGAGGGAATAAGAAACACGCAGGCATTCGTGGCTCTCACCGACAATGCCGAGGCGAACATCCTCGCCTGTCTCACAGCCAAGAGGTTGGGAGTGAGGAAGACTATTGCCCTCGTGGAAAACCTCGACTATGTGAGTATGGCGGAGGGACTCGACATCGGTACGATTATCAACAAGAAAACCATAGCTGCAAGTCATATCTATCAGATGATGCTTGATGCCGACGTGAGCAATATGCGCTCGTTGATGCTTGTAGATAGCGACGTGGCAGAGTTTACTGCCGCCGAGGACTCACCCGTGACCAAAAAGGCGGTAAAGGATCTCGGTCTGCCCTTTGGAGTGGCTATCGGAGGATTGGTGAGAGACGGGCATGGAATGCTTGTCAACGGTAATTCGAGGATACAGGCAGGCGACTCGGTGATGGTGTTCAGTCATGAACACGACATGAAGAAGGTGGAGAAATTTTTCAAGCAGCGTCAACTGTTTGATTTTCTTGGATAAACCCCATTACTTATGATTAACTACAGGTTATTGTTACGGATTATCGGACAGTTGCTGTTCATCGAGGCGGGATTCCTCATGACATGCCTGTTGGTGTCGTTGGCATACGGCGAGGACGACTCGTTCTCCTTTCTCACCGCCACCCTCACCACCATGCTTGCCGGATTGCTTGCGCGATTTTCCGGACGCAACTCCGACAACAATCTCTCGCGCCGCGATGCCTATCTCGTAGTGACTGCGGCATGGGTGATATTCAGTGTGTTCGGGATGTTGCCTTATCTCATTGGAGGATATATCCCCGATGTCACCAATGCCTATTTCGAGACTATGTCGGGATTCACCACTACTGGAGCTTCCATCCTCGACGATGTTGAGCATTTGCCGCATGGCATACTTTTCTGGCGCACTATGACTCAGTGGATAGGAGGCTTGGGAATAGTGTTCTTCACCATTGCCGTGCTGCCGTCGATAGTGGGAGGAAGCATGAAGGTGTTCGCTGCAGAGGCCACCGGACCGATAAAGTCTAAACTGCATCCAAGGCTCTCCACGAGTGCCAAGTGGATATGGAGCATATATCTCGTGCTCACCATTGCCTGCGCAGTGTCGTTCTGGGCAGCTGGCATGGGGCTTTTCGACAGTATCAACTACTCTATGACAACCACCGCCACTGGCGGTTTTGCACCCCACAACGATTCATTATTACACTTTCATTCACCTCTTGTGGAGTATATTGGAATATTGTTCCAGTTTCTTGCGGGCATCAATTTTATGATGCTTTATATGTCGGTGTTCAAGGGCAAGATATTCGAGTTGTGCCGCAATTCCGAGTTCCGACTGTATATATCGGTAGTGACTATAGCCACTGTGTGGATAATGTCGCTGCTCATCACCACCCGTGGATATGAGCTTGAACAGGCGTTCCGCAGTGCGTTGTTCCAGGTGGTGTCGTTCATCACCACCACAGGACTTTTCAACGACGATGCCGGACAGTGGCCCCACATCACATGGGTGGTGCTTGGCTGCTGTATGTTCATCGGAGCATGTGCCGGCAGTACGAGTGGCGGATTCAAGTGCATACGCGGTGTCATGATTCTCAAGGTCATACGCAATGAGTTCCGCCGTGTGCTGCATCCCAATGCCGTGTTGCCAGTGAAGATCAACGGACAGACGGTGCCGCAGTCTAAGTTGCCGTCGCTGCTGTCGTTCCTTGCAGTATTTGTGCTGATGACCCTCGTGTCGGCCACGATAATGATTTCGGTGGGTGTGGATAATACCAATGCCATTACGATTGCCCTGAGTTGTGTGAGCAACGTGGGACCGACGCTCGGCACTGAGATTGGACCAGTGATGTCGTGGAACTCGCTGCCCGACGTGGTGAAGTGGATCAGTTCGCTGCTCATGCTCATGGGACGTCTTGAGATAATGACGGTGCTGCTGTTGTTCACTCCCGCCTTCTGGAAAGACAATTAATCTTTCTTAAAATAACAAGTAAAAACCAGATATAAATCGTAAGTATTATTAGTATGGAACTGTTTAAATTCGAACCGCTACTGAAACAGACAATTTGGGGCGGCAACAAAATTGTAGCTTTCAAGCATATCCAGTCAGACCTGGAGAATGTGGGCGAGAGTTGGGAAATCTCAGGTGTGCCAGGCGACGAGTCCGTCGTTGCCAATGGCGAGTACAAGGGCAAAAACCTCAACGAGGTGTTGGCTGAAATGAAGGAGAAACTTGTAGGAGAGGAGAACTACAAGCGCTTCGGCGACCGATTCCCGCTGCTCATCAAGTTTATCGACGCGCGCCAGGACCTGTCCATTCAGGTGCATCCCGACGACGAGACTGCCCACCGCCAGGGCAAGGCGATGGGAAAGACCGAGAT
The DNA here is from genome assembly GCA_051869575.1 of Prevotella sp. GTDB lineage: Bacteria > Bacteroidota > Bacteroidia > Bacteroidales > Bacteroidaceae > Prevotella. Next base: position 5,332 of record JBJEAY010000671.1, read on the forward strand.
GTGGTATGTGATGGACTCCGATGAGGATGCCTCGCTTAAGGTGGGACTCAAGAAGAAGATTACTCCCGAGGAATATGCCCGTATGGTGGAGGACGACACTATCTGCGATGCCCTTGGCAACTATAAGGTGAAGAGCGGCGACTGCTTCTTCATCCCCGCAGGACGAATACACGCTATCTGTAGTGGTTCGTTCATCGCCGAAATCCAGCAGACAAGTGATGTCACCTATCGTATCTACGACTACAAGCGCAAGGACAAGGACGGCAACTACCGTGAGTTGCACACCAAGGAGGCTGCCGAGGCTATCGACTACACAGTGCTCGATGACTACCGCACGGAATATACTCCCGTGAAGAACGAGGCTACGCAACTCGTGTCATGCCCGTTGTTCACTACTGCCGTGTATGACCTCACCGAACCGATGACGCTCGACTATAGCGAACTCGACTCCTTCGTGATACTCATCGCGCTCAAGGGCGAGGGTTCGATTCTTACTGCAAGTGGCGAGTCTTTCACCTTCCGCGAGGGCGAGTCGATACTCCTTCCTGCCACTACGGATATGGCAAAGGTGGAGGGTAATATCAAGTTCCTTGAGACTTTTGTGTAAGTATTCACTTATTTTAGCATCTTTTTCCTCAGAAAGTTTGGTAGATAAATATTTTTGTTATAAATTTGCATCAAATTTTTAATGACACAGACCAAATTGATAAGAAAATATGAAGTATATCGCAC
>JBJEAY010000672.1:0-6042 GCA_051869575.1 Prevotella sp.
CATTGAGCGACCACTGCAATCCGCCTTCACGTATGTCGCGCTTCTTGTCGGCATCGGGGATGTTCACTCCGTCCATTGTCGCCTTTCCGCTCACGAGTTTCTGCATTTCTCCACCTGCAGTGAGATACACCTTCAGTTTTTTGGCTGAAATCACATTATAGCTTGCGGCAAGCGGCAGACCGACGTAATGCAACTTCTGAACTCCACTGCCCGACATCTTGCCCTCGGAATAGTCGAACGAGGAGCGAAGATAGCTATATGTCAATCCCGAGGAGATGCTCCATCTGTTGTCGATATTATATTTCACGCTCAATCCCACCTTTATCGGGCGGTCGTGATCAAAGTTGACTCTCTTGGGATTACTTTCTGCAAGGAAATCGAGTGAACCGACACGAAATTCATCCGACACCACTCCATACGGACTGCTCATCACGGGGGCACTATATAATCCCTCCATACCGCCCGCCCCTTTATTCGTCATCGCGTTCTGCATATATACGGCAGCCATCAGTTTGCCACCCATATCACCACTGCGGCTCTTGTTGTTGGGGCTTCTGCGTTGATATACATCCGAACTGCGGCTCATCCTCTGAACTTCATTGCGGCTCGCTCTCTGTGGTTCATTATTGCTTGCCATCTGAGCCTCATTGCTGCTCGCTATCAGGTCTTCATTGCGGCTTGCTATCTGAGCTTCATTGTCGTCAGCCTTCTTATTTCTTTCTGCCTCGGTGTTTTCCTTTATCATCTCAACCACGGCTGCGGTCTCTTGCGTTCCAGCCCCAGCCCCCTCCTGCCGTTGAGCCGGTTCCTCCTGCTGTCGAGTGAGCCACCGTTCCCTGCTGTTTTGCTGCAAGGCCTCCTGCTCTCCCGCCTCCGGTCCCGAAAGCAGCAGCACCCTCGCCCCTCCGATAACCAGCAACGCCACCGCAGCCGCAGCAGCTATCCTGCGCCCCCAAATGACGCCAAATGACGGCTGTCGGTTCTTGGCAAGAGCCTTGTCGAGTTCAGTCCACTCCATCTCCGGGGCAGCTATCTCATAGCCGTCCAACTTCTCATGAAATTGTTGTGTCCATTTGTCTTTCATATCTCTTGCCTTGAATTTGTTCTGTATTCCGTTATCTTTCTCGCGAGGATAGCCTTGGCACGATGCAACTGCGATGCTGACGAGTCCTCTTTTATTCCCAATATCCGGGATATCTCCTTATGACTTTTGCCCTCGATGACGTAGAGGTTGAACACCATCCTATAGCCCTCGGGCAAATGGCGTATCATGTCGGTCACCACATCAGCAGGAATATCGCCGATGTCGGGTGGCGAGTCATCCACCTCTTCGTCGGCAATGTCTTTGCCATTATCCACAAAGAGGGCGGCATTGCGTTTCTGTTTACGAAGAAAGCCGAGAGCATGGTTGACGACTATCCGCGTTGCCCATGCTCTCAGCGAGCCTTTTTCATGGTATTCAAATGTGTTTATATTAGATATTATGCTCAGCAAAGATTCCTGGATGACGTCCTGCACGTCATCGTCATCAGCAACGTATCTCGAACAGACAGCAGTGAGAAGTCCGCCGTAGGTGGCATAGAAATCCCTCATCGCACGGTTGTCTCCCCTGCGAATACCTTCGGCCATTGACTTCTCGCTGTCGCTCATCTAATTTTAATCCTTTCGAGGTATATATTTGAATTTGGCTGTTTTCTCTCCTGAGTATGACTTCCACTTGAGGGTAATCTCGATGGGCTTGTCGCCCTCGTTGAAGCTGTCGTCGAGTCGGAATGCCACCATACCGTCGGCCACCTGTCCGTTGACATCGCCATTGGCGTTATGCAGGAACTCCACTGTATAGGGGTCTTCGGCATCGGTGCGATGCACAAGTGTCACTCTATGCTTTGTATTACTTCCCCAACGGGTGCGGAAGCGGATGTTCATATATCCGTCCTCTGCCACTGTCTCCCAACTGTTGACAACCTCCACGGGGTCGTTGCCATATTCCTCGGCCATGTTCTCCACCATAGGGTCCATCTTCTTGGTGAGGATTGTGTCGATGGTGAGGATGTTGGCTGAATATTCATACGGCAGCTTGCTTGAGGCCATGTCCTTCTCTAATTCGTTATAGCGGATATATGCCCTCAACTCCTTGTTCTCGTATGGATGAGAAGCGATGTTTTTCGCATAAATCACAGTTGAGTCGTCCAACTGCATATACCACTTTGCACCCTCTGTCTGGGGAGCCTTCAACGTCACTGTGGCGAGATTGAAAGCGGGATAGTAATCATCGTCGCAATCCGTATCACATGACTGCAACGACACTGCAGTCAAGGCAACTGCCATAAGCAGCATTAATGTCTTAATCTTTTTCATGATATATTCCATTTCTTTTTGTTATACTTACACCCTGTAAATGCAGAAACAAAAGAAACCTTGCATCCTTTCGTCTTAAAAGAAGTTAAATTCTTCCTTCCTCACTATATGAGTAATATCCGCCGTCGGTCACTATCACATGGTCGAGGAAAAACAGGCGCATCAGTTTGCACGCCTCCTTCACCTTGTCAGTGAGCGAATCGTCGAATCTGCTCGGCCGGAGTCCGCCACTGGGGTGGTTGTGGCACAAGGCTACTACAGTGGCATTGCTCATGATGGCATGCTTCATGATTACTCTCACGTCGATGGCCGTCTCGGTGAGTCCTCCGCGGGATATGCACATCTTCTTGATGAGTTTGAAATTCTGATTCATCAGCAACACCCAACCTTCCTCCACATCGAGGTCTTGCATCACGGGATGCATCTCAGTATATATGTCAATTGCCGAATTAATCCTCACCCTCTCCTCGGGTTTTTCCATCTGCCTACGCTTTCCTAATTCGCAGGCAGCCAATATGGTGATGGCCTTGGCAGGTCCCACTCCATTATATTTCGTCAGGTCACTGATAGTCAGTTTGCCAAGTGCATTAAGACTGTTGTTGCAGTCGCTCATAATTCGTTTCATCAAATCGACAGCACTCTCCTTGGTGGAACCCGAACCAATGAGGATTGCGAGCAGTTCGGCATTACTAAGTGCCTCTGCCCCAAGCCGCTCGAGTTTCTCCCTCGGCATGTCGGCCTCATCCCAATCCTTGATCGATAGTTTCACTTGTAGAATGTTTTGTCAAAAGCATGAAACTCGTCATGCCCGAGAATGCAACGCTTCCACCATGCCGATATAAATCCGAATCCATATCCGCACAACTGCACAAAGGCGGCTCCGATGGATATGAAACCGATGGGCATACTCTTGTTCTGTATCGACGAATCGATGAAGATAATAAGCGAGAAGAGCAAAATCGGACTGATGGCTCCCACAACGAGATAATACCACGAATAGAAGTCGGCAGGATTGCCATACACCATCATTATCCTTCCGAAGCAGGCGATGAGAAATAGCAGAATCACTCCCACGGTGAACACCATAGGAAGGAGGTGCACGAGCTTGAGCGACTCGGGATATTTTATATAAAGGTTCACGCGCGCGATACCACTATTATATACCTGACGGAAAAACTTGCGCATATCGGTGCGACGCTTGTGCCACACCCAAGCCTCGGGGAAAAGGCGGCATCGGCATCCGGCCTTGAATATGCGGATGGAGAAATCGATGTCCTCGCCGAAGCGCATCTTGGAAAATCCCCCAAGACGCATATAGACATCACGACGTATGCCCATGTTGAACGAGCGAGGATAGAACTTGTCGAGTTTCTTCTTGCCTCCGCGAATGCCGCCGGTGGTGAAGAAGCTCGTCATTGAATAGCTGATAGCCTTCTGAGTCTCGGTGAACGAGTCGTGGGCGCAATCCGGACCGCCAAAGGCATCAGCGGGCTCACGCCTCAACTCATCATCCACTGCCTTAAGATAGCCCTCGGGCAGAACCACATCCGAGTCGAGTACGATAAGATACTCTCCTTTGGCGTGCTCTGCACCATAGTTGCGGCTCTGCCCGGGACCTGAATTATTCTTCATGAAGTATTTCACATCAAGCCGGTCGGCATATTTGTCGCACACGTCCTTGCACGGTTTCTGTGAGCCGTCCTCTACGATAACGACCTCAAAGTCCTTCAGCGTCTGACCTACAAGACTCTGCAACAGTTCATCCACCTCATCAGGGCGATTGAACACCGGAACGATGATCGAATACTTCATTTGCTCAATTTTATGTAGTTAAAGGAGTTAAGGGAGTTAAAGGAGTTAAAGACAATAGTCTTTTCGCTTACATCGAGAGTTATCAAGGCAAAAACATACGTCTTTAACTCCCTTAACTTCTTTAACTACCTTAACTCCCTTAACTTACCCAATTTAGCTTATTCCTTCACACGGCTGAGGTAGCTTCCGTCGCGAGTGTCAACCTGAATACGGTCGCCCTCGTTGATGAACAGAGGCACGCGCACCTCAACACCAGTCTCGAGAGTAGCGGGCTTGGTGGCGTTGGTGGCAGTATCACCCTTAACTCCCGGCTCGCTGTGAGTGACGCGAAGGTTTGTCTTCACTGGCATTTCAGCATAGAGGATAGTACCGTCGGTAGTGTCGGTAACAACTTCCACGATATCACTTTCCTTCATATACTCCACACCGATAACGAGGTCGTTGGCGATAGGAATCTGCTCGAAAGTCTCCTGATTCATGAAGATGCGGCCAGTCTGGTCCTCATAGAGGTACTGATAGGGGCGACGCTCGATGCGCACGTCCTCAAGCTTGAATCCCACCTGGAATGTGCGGTCGAGCACACGTCCGTCGGTCACGTTCTTCAACTTTGTGTTCATTACTGTGTTTCCCTTTCCGGGCTTTCTGTGCTGGAAATCGATGCAGACCCAAATGCCTCCATCCATGCGGATGCATGTTCCTTTCTTAATGTCTTGTGAATTAATCATAAACCTTAATTATAATGTATTTTACGTGATTTCGGGTGCAAAGTTACTGCTTTTTCCGAAAAAAACATAAAAAAAATTGCTAAATTTCATTTATTTCTTGGTTATTTCGAAAATTATGTGTACTTTTGCACCCCAAAGTGAAGAAAACAACAATAAAAATAGTAATAAAGTAATGAAAAGAACATTTCAGCCGCACAACAGAAGAAGGGTCAACAAGCACGGTTTCCGTGAGAGAATGGCTACAAAGAACGGCCGCAGAGTGTTGGCATCTCGCCGCGCCAAGGGTCGCAAAAAGTTGACAGTATCAGACGAAAACCACGGAAAGTAATTGATCCGTTAGGCTTTTAGTGATTAGAGACAAAAGGGACATGACGAGAGTTATGCCCCTTTTTGTTTTTCTAATCATATATATTTCTAAGTACGTCGAGCGACTTCATTTCGGGAAATCCGGGGATATGGAGGCGATAGTACTGCACTATCACGTCGAGAAGGCGGTTGCGTTGCGCGCGCGTAAATCTAAATAGGTGCATAGTGGAATAGTTCATACGCATCATCAATGACATCTGCGAAGCCTCTTCGGGAGAAAGGCAATCGGAATGTAGTGGAGCCACTGACGAAAAACTTCCACTGCGCAGGTCGAAGACGCAACCGGGGACAAAATCATCGAGGTTGGGATAGAAACCAAGGAAACGCGACAGGCGCATCATAAAGACAAGATGGAAATTGGAGGCGGGGGAAGGAGAACTGTCAAACCACATCAGACTGTCGGAGATATAGTCGAACATCAGTTCGTTCTGCTGCTCGCCATAAAGGGAGTGATACAGAAATTCGGATATAAACATACCCACCGTGAGCTTGTCGATGTCGAAAGGCAAGGATGAATAAGGATGGTACAATGCCACATTCCTTATCTTCTGCAACTGCACCTTAGGCCTGTAGTCATACTCAAGCGAAAGCATGGAAAGAGGCTGGAAGAACTGCTTGCGCAACTTCGATTTAGATGACTTGGGAATGGATACTACAAACGACATCCGCCCATGAGCACGGGTGAACATATCCACAATCATCTTAGAATCACCATATTTGATGTTGTGCAGAACTATTGCCGTTGTCTTTGTAAGCATTACATATAAGTCGATAGTTGGTG
>JBJEAY010000673.1:0-6033 GCA_051869575.1 Prevotella sp.
TATTGTCTTTAACTCCTTTAAACTCCTTGAACTCCTTGAACTCCCAAAAGTTGAGATAATGAGAAATTTAAATAAAATATTAAAGTTCTTTGTAGTAAAATATAAGAAATTGAAGTCTAAGAGTATATACATCACAATCCTGCTGATGGTGGTGACCATGATTCCGCTTAGGTCACTTGCCAAGGAATACCGCGTGAAGGATGTGCCCAACGTGCTGCTGCAGGATGCCCGACAGAGGGTGAGCGACCCCGAGGGATTGCTCTCGCCGGCTGCACGCGATTCGGTCAACCGTATGCTTGCCTCGCTCAAGGGTGAGGACGGTGCTGAGGTGGCTGTGGTGATGCTGCCGTCGATAGGCGATGCCGACCTCTTCGACTTTGCCCACGAACTGTTCCGCGCGTGGGGCATTGGCAGCAAGAAGAGCAATCGCGGACTACTGCTTCTATATGTGGCAGACATACGCAGGGTGAGGTTCACAGTGGGCGATGGTCTCGAAGGCACGATGACCGATGCAGCCTGCAAGCGCATCATCGACCGCACTATGATACCCCACTTCAAGCAGGGCGACACCGACGGAGGCGTCGTAGCCGGCATCTCGGCAGCATGCGAGCGCATACGAGGAGCTGGCGAAGCTGAGGAGGCTGCCTCCGACGAGGAGGACATCGACATGCTGACGGCTTTGCTCATCGTAGGAGGTATGATATGTTTTTTCTTCTTATTGGTATATGTGGTCAACAGGGCCAATCGCAAGTGCAAGTACTGCGGCAAGGTGGCACTGAGACTTGTGAATACCGACACATACAAGAAGAACGGCAGACGATATAAGCGTGAGACGCTCATCTGCGGCAACTGCGGAAAGTTGACCGAGCGCGTCAAGGACATCACTGACGACGACAGCGGAGCTGCTGCTGCGGGCTTCATTGCCGGTTCGATGCTTGGAGGCGGACACCGTGGTGGCGGTTTCGGCGGTGGCGGCGGATTCTCTGGCGGCAGCTGGGGAGGCGGTACCACAAGTGGCGGAGGAGCCTCGGGAGGATGGTGAAGTCCAAAGGCTGGGGCCTTTGGAAATTAAAGAATTAAAGAATTAAAGAATTAAAGTTGCGTTGTTCGACTGCATCTGAGATTAAAGAATTAAAGTATAATTTAATGTATATATTATGAAAGATTTCATGAAACAGGCGTTTGCCACTGTTGTGGGAATATTGATATTCACGGTGGCAATGGGAATTATTGGAGTGATTTCGATATTGGGTATGGTGGCTTCCACCGACTCCACTCCAAAGGTAAAGGACAACTCGGTGCTCGTGCTCAATCTAAACGGTGTGATGCAGGAGCGTTCCGAGGATGACATCTACGGTTTCCTCACAGGAGGCGAGATGAGCTCTTTGGGTCTTGATGATTTGGCTGAGGCTATTGACAAAGCCAAGACCGACGACAATGTCAAGGGTATATATATCGAGGCTGGCATGTTTGCTCCCGACGGTCCCGCTTCTGTGCAGGCTTTGCGCGAGAAGTTGGTTGAGTTTAAGAAGAGCGGCAAGTGGATTGTTGCCTATGGCGACCAATACACCCAGATGGCTTATTGGCTTTGCTCGGTGGCTGACAAGGTGATTGTCAATCCCGAGGGAATGATCGACTGGCATGGACTCTGCACCGAGACAATGTATTTCAAAGACTTTATGGCAAAGTTCGGAGTGAAGATGCAGATTGCCAAGGTGGGCAAGTTCAAGAGTGCCGTCGAGCCTTTCTTTGCCGACAAGATGAGCGATGCCAACCGTGAGCAGATAAGTGTTTATCTCAATGGTATATGGGGCAATATTGTGAAGGATGTGGCACAGAGCCGCAAGCTCGACGCAAAGACTCTCAATGCCTATGCCGACAGTCTTGTCACCTTCTTTTCGGCCGACGACCTCGTGAAGATGAAGCTTGTAGATCAGGTGGCATACTATGACGAGGTGAGAGCCGACATCAAGAAGCGTCTCGGTCTCGACGAGGACGACAAGATTAGTCAGGTGAGCGTTAGTCAGATGTGCGCACAGCCCAACAAGAACAAGGCCGACGACCGCATCGCCGTTTACTATGCCTACGGCGACATCGTTTCCGACGCTGAGGACGGAATGTCACAGGGTTCAGCCATTTGTTCGGGTAATGTGGTGCCCGACCTTGAGGAACTGATGGACGACGACGATGTCAAGGCTGTCGTGCTGCGTGTCAACTCTCCCGGTGGTAGTGCCTATGCCTCTGAGCAGATATGGCGTGCCGTCACCCGACTCAAGGCCAAGAAGCCGGTGGTGGTATCTATGGGTACATACGCCGCTTCGGGTGGATATTACATCAGTTGTGCTGCCAACTATATTTATGCCGAACCCACTACCCTCACGGGTAGCATCGGTATCTTCGGTATGTTCCCCGACGTCAGCGGATTGCTCACCGACAAACTCGGATTGAAGTTCGACCATGTCAAGACCAACAAGAACAGTCAGTTTGGCACCACCTCACGCCCGTTCACCGAGGAGGAGATGCAGTATCTCACCAACATGGTTGACCGTGGCTACAAGACATTCACCAAGCGTGTAAGCGACGGACGCAAGATTCCCGTTGAGCGTGTGTATGAGATAGCAGAGGGTAGGGTATGGCTTGGACAGGATGCCCTGAAGATTAAGCTCGTTGATGCCATCGGCGGAATCGACCAGGCTGTGGCTAAGGCTGCCGAACTCGCCAAGGTGAAGGAATACCGCACCAAGGCTTATCCCGCCAAGGCCGACATGTGGGAGAGTCTGCTCAACCGCGCCTCTTCTGAGGGTGGCAACTATCTCGACGGCAAGTTGCGTGCCACATTGGGCGAGTACTATGCTCCGTTCATGTATCTCAAGCAGCTCGACCGCCAGGACGCTATCCAGGCAAGAATGCCGGCGCATATCGTTATTAAGTAATATATATAATAAGGTATAAGAAAAGAAAGTGCGAGTAGAAGGCGACTTCATCAAGATAAACGAATGGCTACTTCCGCTGAGTTGGCTCTACGGACTTGGCGTGAAGTTTCGCAATATGCTGTTTGAGATAGGCATACTGCGCAGTGAGAGTTTTGACGTTCCGGTCATTTCGGTGGGTAATATCACCGTGGGCGGAACGGGCAAAACTCCGCATGTGGAATATCTTATCGAACTGCTCAAGGACAAGGCCAAGGTGGCTGTGCTCAGTCGTGGATACAAGCGACGCACAAGGGGCTTCGTCATTGCCGACGACAAGGCTACGGCAAAATCCGTGGGCGACGAACCACTGCAGATGAAAAGCAAATATGGCGACGATATCACTGTGGCTGTGGATCGCAAGAGATGTCACGGCATACGCCAACTGCTATCCCGAGAGGATGACATCGACGTGGTATTGCTCGACGACGCCTTCCAGCACCGCTATGTCAAACCGGGAGTCAACATCTTGCTCGTTGATTATCATCGTCTGATTATCTACGACAAACTCTTGCCTGCAGGACGACTGCGCGAACCGCTCAGCGGCAAGAACAGGGCCGACATCGTGATTGTCACCAAATGCCCTCACGACCTCAAGCCGATGGAGTTCAGGGTCATCACCAAGGCGATGAACCTCTATCCCTTCCAGCGATTGTTCTTCACGTGTCTTGAATACAGGAATATCACTCCCGTGTTCGGCAGTGGGGAACAGTCGCTCGACAGTATAGGCAAGGATTGTCACATACTGCTGCTTACGGGAATTGCATCGCCGCAGCAGATGATAGAAGACCTCTCGCCAAGATGCCCACACATCACTCCACTCACATTCGGCGACCATCATGCCTTCACGTCATCCGATGTGGCTCGCATCAATAATGAATTTGCTGCATTGCCTCATCCCAAGATGATTATCACCACCGAGAAGGATGCCACCCGACTCATTGCTGTCGAGGGGCTCAGCGAGGAGGTGCGAGGCGCAATGTTTGCTCTTCCGGTGAAGATACGCTTCATGCTCGGACAAGAAGAATCGTTTAATGAAAAAATTATAGGATATGTACGAAAGAATTCAAGAAACAGCATCCTGGCTAAAGCAAAGGATGACAACAAGTCCAGAAACGGCAATAATTTTAGGGACCGGTCTCGGACAATTAGCTTCAGAAATAACTGAGACCTACGAGTTTTCATATACCGAAATCCCCAATTTCCCCGTATCTACGGTTGAGGGTCATGCCGGCAAAATAATCTTTGGTAAATTGGGCGGCAAGGACATCATGGCTATGCAGGGACGCTTCCACTACTACGAGGGCTACTCGATGAAGGAGGTTACGTTCCCCATTCGCGTGATGTACGAACTTGGTATCAAGACTCTCTTCGTGAGCAATGCCTCGGGAGGTATGAACCCCGAATTCAAGATTGGCGACCTCATGATTATCACCGACCACATCAACTTCTTCCCCGAACACCCGTTGCGCGGAAAGAACTTCCCCACAGGTCCTCGTTTCCCGGATATGCACGAGACCTACGACCTCAGTCTTATCGCCGAGGCCGACAGTATCGCCAAGGAGAAGGGCATACGTGTGGTGCATGGCGTGTATATCGGTGTGCAGGGACCCACATTCGAGACTCCTGCCGAGTATAAGATGTATCATCGCCTGGGTGCCGACGCTGTGGGTATGAGCACTGTGCCCGAGGTTATCGTGGCTCATCACTGCGGCATTCGCACATTTGGTATCAGTATCATCACCGACCTCGGTCTTGAGGACACTCCAGTGGAGGTGAGCCATGAGGAGGTGCAGGTGGCTGCCAACAATGCCCAGCCGCTGATGACTGAGATAATGCGTGAGATGATTTCAAGGAGTTAAGAAGTTAAGGAAGTTAAGGAAGTTAAAGAAGTTAAAGGAGTTAAAGACAAATGTTTTGCTACAGTTTTCTGCATATAATTTACTGCATACTATGTTTCTATGCAGTTTCTTGCGCACAATACTATTGTCTTTAACTTCCTTAACTTCTTTAACTCCTTGAACTCCCCCAGATTTTATTATGGATATATCTAAATTAGGAGAATTCGGTCTGATCGACCGTCTTACCAAGGACTGTCAACCCAAGAACGCCTCTACGGTATATGGGGTGGGTGATGATTGCGCAGTGCTCGAATATAAGGACAAAGAGGTGCTCGTCACCACCGACATGCTGATGGAGGGAGTTCACTTCGACCTCACCTACATCGACATGCAGCATCTCGGCTATAAGTCGGCTATGGTGAATATCAGTGATATCTTCGCCATGAACGGCACGCCGCGTCAGATTACCGTGTCGCTTGCCATCAGCAAGAGATTCACGGTGGAGGACATCGAGGCCTTCTATAATGGACTACGTCTTGCCTGCGACAAATGGAATGTGGATATCGTCGGTGGCGACACCACATCGTCATACACCGGGCTTGCCATCAGTATCACCTGTATCGGTGAGGCCGACAAGGACGACATCGTGTATCGCAATGGAGCGAAGGAGACCGACCTCGTGTGCGTCTCCGGTGACCTCGGTGCGGCATATATGGGACTCCAACTGCTCGAACGTGAGAAGTCGGTGTATTATCAGCAGGTGGAGGAGGCTAAGAAGAAGGGCGACAAGCGCGCACTTGAGGAGCTCAAGGATTTCCAACCCGATTTCGCCGGCAAGGAATATCTGCTCCAGCGACAGTTGCAGGCTGAGGCGCGTGGCGACATTATTGAGAAACTGCGTGCTGCGGGAGTGAAACCCACGGCGATGATGGACATCAGCGACGGACTAAGCAGTGAACTGCTCCATATCTGCAAGCAAAGCCACGTGGGATGCCGTATCTTCGAGAAGAACATCCCCATCGATTATCAGACGGCAGTGATGGCTGAGGAACTCAATCTCAATGTCACCACCTGTGCCCTCAACGGCGGTGAGGACTACGAACTCCTCTTCACCGTGCCCATCGGCGACCATGAGCGCGTTAAGGACATCGAGGGTGTGCATCTCATCGGACATATCACCAAGGAAAGTCTGGGAAAAGTGCTCGTCACAAGAGACGACAACG
>JBJEAY010000674.1:0-6014 GCA_051869575.1 Prevotella sp.
GATCTCTATTTTGTTCCCATGTCAATTTTTCTTCGCTATTGTTTGGTACAACACTCGCCTTTAGGAAAAGAAGAATCTTCTCCATTTTATCGGTATTCTTGTCATCCACCTGATAGATGAGGTTAACCGCATCCTGCTTCATTTCTCTTACTGTCATTCCCATAATCGTATGATTTTGGAGGCAAAGGTATATAAAAAATCCCAAACTGCCAAACAATTCGGGAGATTTTTAGTATTTATTTATATGATTACACTAATGGCGGGAGGTCTTACACGAGGTAAGACCCTACAAGCAGACAATATATGACCACTGATTGTTGATTTAATTTTTAGTATTTATTTAGAGCAAGCTACTCCTATGTAAGTCCGCTATGACTCCGCTGTGACTCCGCTTTTTTACCCCACCCAGATACTCCACTCTGCAGTGCCATAGCCCACTGACATCAAGCCTATTAAAATCCTGCATTTACGCCCTTTGCCCTGTAAGAAAATCGCCCGTGGTGTCAAAGTGTCAAAGTCAAAGTGTCAAACTGCAATTCAGCATATAGTCTTTGGCGGCAATAATAGAGGGTAATATTAATATATAATAATTTATATATTAATATTATATTATATATATTATTATTTATTACCATTTTATTCCTTTTTCTCTTACAGTCTATCACCATAGCAAAGTGCCAAAATGAGTTTGACACTTTGACTTTGACACTTTGACACCTAAAGCCATTTTACTCCATAATCACAAAATCTTTAAAGAGCAAAAAAAATACTGAAAACATTTGGCTATTACAAAAATATTTTGTAACTTTGCACCCGATTTAATATAGAATGAAAAATGAGTGAGCAGATACATATAAATCCGTTTTTTGAGCAATACAAGACAGTGCACGAGACTGTGCCATTCGGCGACTTCACCCTCGCCGACGTGGAGGAGGCATTCGTGGAGGGAATAAAGCGTGACGACGAACTGATAGAGAAAATCACCAACAACCCCGAGAAGCCGACATTCGACAACACTATCATCTATCGCGAGGACGGCAAGGAACACTACTACGCCGTGCTCGACAAGGTTTCGACCGCGTTCTTCAACCTCATGAGCGCCGACACCAACGACGAGATGGACCAGCTGGCGCAGAAGATACAGCCCATGCTGACCAAGCACGCCAACGACGTGAGACTGAACCCTAAACTCTTCGAGAGAATAAAGCATGTGCACCGACATCACCGAAAACTGACGCCCGAGGAGAAGGTGCTGCTCGACGACGCATACAAGGGAATGGTGCGCAGCGGTGCACTGCTCGACGACGAGGGAAAGGAGAAACTCAGACAACTGACGGAAGAGGCAAGTATGCTCTCGCTGCAATTCTCGCAGAACCTGCTGAAGGAGAACAAGGCATACGAACTGCATATCACCGACGAGGCAGAACTCGACGGACTGCCAGAATCAGCACGCGAGGCGGCGGCACAAACCGCCAAGGAGCAGGGAAAGGAAGGATGGGTGTTCACACTCGACTTCCCAAGCTACAACCCCTTCATGACCTACTCCACACGACGCGACCTCAGACAGAAGATGTATATGGAGAAAAACACGGTGGCTTGCCACGGCAACGGCGAGGACAACCGCGAGATATGCAAGCGACTCATAAATCTGAGACGAGAGATAGCACAGCTGTTAGGATACAAGACATACGCCGACTACGTGCTCGAAAGACGCATGGCTGGCAACAAGAAGAGCGTGTATCGACTGCTCGACCAACTCATCGACGCATACAAGCCCACGGCTGTCAAGGAGGTGGAGCGCATAGAGAAATACGCAAGGAAAATCGAGGGCAAGAACTTCAAGATGGAGCCTTGGGACTTCGGATTCTACAGTCATAAGCTGAAGTTGGAGAAATACAACATCGACGCAGAGATGCTCAGGCCTTACCTCGAGCTCAACAGGGTGATAGACGGAGTGTTCGGACTTGCAACACGGCTCTACGGCATCACATTCCGCGAGAACAAGGACATCAAGGTGTATCACCCCGACGTGAAGGCATACGAGGTGTTTGACAACGACGGCAAGTATCTCGCTGTGTTCTATGCCGATTTCTATCCCCGCAAGGGCAAGCAGGGAGGAGCATGGATGACCGAATACCAGGGGCAATACATCGACCGCAAGGGAGTGAACGTGAGACCGCATGTGAGCGTGGTGATGAACTTCACAAAGCCCACCGACGACAAGCCCGCTCTGCTGACATTGGGCGAGGTGGAGACATTCCTGCACGAATTCGGACACTCGCTGCACGGCATGTTCGCCAACACGAGATTCGAAAGCCTGAGCGGCACCAACGTGAGATGGGACTTCGTGGAACTGCCGTCGCAGTTTATGGAGAACTACGCCGTGGAGAAGGAGTTCCTGCGCACATTCGCATTCCACTACCAAACAGGCGAACCGCTGCCCGACGAACTGATTGACCGCATAGTGAAGAGCCGCAACTACAACGTGGCTTACGCATGCATGAGACAGGTGAGCTTCGGACTGCTCGACATGGCTTACTACACGCTGAAGGACGAGTTTGACGAGGACATCATGGCGTTTGAGAAGAAGGCATGGCAGAAGGCGATGGTGACGGAGCAGCTGAAGGACACATGCATGACGGTGCAGTTCAGTCATATCATGGCTGGAGGATATGCGGCGGGATACTACAGTTATAAATGGGCTGAGGTACTGGATGCGGATGCCTTCAGCGTATTCAAGCGGCACGGCATCTTCGACCGCGAGACGGCGCAGAGATTCCGCGACTGCATCCTGTCGAAGGGCGGCACCGAGCATCCTATGACGCTATACAAGAATTTCCGCGGCGGCGAGCCTACTATCAAGGCACTGCTGAAGAGAAACGGAATTTCTTATGTTGACCACAGATTAACACAGATTGGCACAGATTAAGAGCCTTTGGCTCTGATTAGGATTGATTATTGATTGATGATGATTGATGATTATAATCTGTGATAATCAAAATATCTTTAGATATTAAAAATCTGTGTTAATCTGTGATAATCTGTGGACAATAAAAAAATATCAGTGGATTAAGAAGAAAAAAGAGATTATGGACGAGAAACAGCATAAGCTTGACTTGCGCTATCTGAAGATGGCGCAGATATGGGCTGAAAACAGCTACTGCAAGAGGCGACAGGTGGGAGCATTGGTGGTGAAGGACCAAATGATCATCAGCGATGGATACAACGGTACGCCGAGCGGATTCGAGAACGTATGCGAGGATGACAACAACGTCACCCTACCCTACGTGCTGCATGCCGAGGCAAACGCCATCACCAAACTGGCGCGAAGCTCCAACAACAGCGAGGGTAGTACGCTATACATCACCGACTCTCCTTGCATCGAATGTGCCAAACTGATTATCCAGGCTGGCATAAAGCGAGTGGTGTATGCTCGCGAATACCGATTAACCGACGGTGCCGACCTGCTGAGACAGGCGGGAATAAAGGTGGACTTTATTGAAATATAAAAATATGAGCAAGAACAGACAAAACAGGTATATGCCACTGATTATGGCGGTGTGCGTGGTGGTGGGAATCATCATCGGCACATTCTATGCCAATCATTTCTCAGGCAACCGACTGAGTATCATCAACTCAAGCAGCAACAAGCTGAACAACCTGTTGCATATCATCGACGACCAATACGTAGATACCGTGAACGTCAACCAGTTGGTGGAGAAAGCCATGCCACAGATATTGGCAGAGCTTGACCCCCACTCGGTGTATATCAGTGCACAGGACGTGCAGGCAGCCAACGACGACCTCAAAGGCTCGTTCTCGGGAGTGGGCATAGAGTTCACCATACGTGAGGACACCATCAGGGTGCAGAACGTTATAGGCAACGGTCCGGCGGAAAGGGCGGGACTCATTGCCGGAGACAAAATCGTGAGCGTTGACGGCAAACCGTTTGTGGGCAAGGAGGTGACCAATCAGGAGGCTATGCGCCGACTGAAGGGACCGAAGGACACGAAGGTGAAACTGGGTATCGTGAGATATGGCGAGAAGAAGGTGAAATACTTCACCGTGACTCGCGGCGAGATACCACAGAAGAGTATCACGGCAACATATATGCTCGACGACGAGACGGGATATATCAAGGTGAAGAACTTCGGCGAGAACACCTATCCCGAACTGCTCATCGCACTGGCAAAACTGTCGCAGGATGGCGTGGAGAACCTTGTGATTGACCTCAGGGGCAATCTCGGCGGCTATCTCAACTCGGCATACCAGTTGGCTAACGAGTTCCTGCCCAAGGGACGGCTCGTGGTATATACACAGGGAAGGAAATCACCCCGACAGGAATACCGCAGCGACGGACGCGGCTCGTATCAGAAGATACCGCTCGTGGTGCTCATCGACGAGAGTTCGGCTTCGGCTTCGGAAATCTTCGCCGGCGCAATGCAGGACAACGACCGCGCCACCATCATCGGACGACGCTCGTTTGGCAAGGGACTCGTGCAACAACCTATACCATTCAACGACGGTTCGATGGTAAGGCTCACCATCGCACGCTACTACACTCCCTCGGGACGATGCATACAGAAACCCTACACCATGGGCGACGAGAAGAGCTACGAGGAGGACATCCTCGTGAGATACCTGCACGGAGAATTCTTCTCGCAGGACAGCATTAAGCACTCGGGCAAGGTGTATCACACGTCGATAGGCAGAACGGTGTATGGCGGAGGTGGTATCACTCCCGACATCTTCATACCTGAGGACACGCTGAACATCACTTCCTATTATAAGGAGGCGTCGATGAGCGGACTCATACTGCAGTTTGCATTCACCTATACCGACAACAACCGACTGAAGTTGAACAATTTCACCGAAATGCAGGAGCTTGCCGACTATCTCGTGAAGCAGAACACGGTGGAGAAATTCGCCGACTATGCAAACAAAAACGGATTGAAGCGACGCAACCTCATGATAAAGAAGTCGCACCGACTATTGGAAAGATACATCAACAGCCGCATCATATACAACATGCTCGACGACGAGGCGTGGACGGAATATCTCAATCAGGACGACCCCGCCGTGATGAAGGCGCTCGACGTGTTTAAGCGCAAGGCTGCATTCCCGAAGAAATGACTGAGAAAAAAGAACTGAGAAAAGAAATACGTGCAAGGAAGCGCGACATTCCCGTGGAAGAACTGCGGGAAATGTCGCGCTTGGCTTGTGAGCGTCTTCTTGCCGACAAGCGGTTGGGAGATGCATCGACGGTGATGATGTATTATCCGCTCGGCGACGAGGTGGATGTGGCTCCTGTGATTGAGCAGCTTGCCGAAAATGGAAAGAAGGTGGTACTGCCCCAGGTGACTGGAGAGGCTGAGATGGTGCTGCGCAAATACACAGGTGATGACGACCTAAGGGAAGGGGCTTTCGGGATTATGGAGCCATGCGGCGAGCTGTTCACCGACTACGAGGCTATCGACGTGGCGATAATCCCCGGAATGGCTTTCGACCGCCGTGGAAACCGACTTGGCCGCGGCAAGGGCTACTACGACCGATTTCTGCCGCTTCTGCCTGCGCGCGTATATAAAATAGGTGTATGCTTCCCCTTCCAGCTTCTCGATCTCATTCCCATGGAGGAACATGACAAGGGGGTGAACCTGATTGTTTATTAATTCCTAATTAAAACGTATGTCGGTGATAATCCTCGCCCCGACGAAGTGATTGAGCTTGTCGATATACGACTGACGGCGCATGGAGAGCTCGGTGCGCAAGACAGGAGAGGAGAGCTTGACATAGAGCACCTGATTGTAGATGGAAACCTCGCGGGTGAACCGTGCCACAGAAGGACCAGCCACCTCAGGCCACGCATCCACAAGACGCTTCTGCAACAGAGGCGTCTCAAGACCGTTCTCACGCAGATTCTGCATCACAAGGTCTTTTATGTTTTTTACATCTCTTCTGAACATACTACCAATCCCCCTTTACTTCAAAAATCTTATAGTCGCCACCCGAGCGGG
>JBJEAY010000675.1:0-6009 GCA_051869575.1 Prevotella sp.
CAGTTGCAGGCTTATCTCTCCTGTGATTGTTGAAAAAGTATGATTAGATTCAGATACCCCGTGGATAATGCCTTGGCTCAGATAGACTCCACAGGCTATACCATCCCCTATGAGTCCGATGGAAGGAAAGTCACTAAGTGCGGAGTGAGCATCTCCTCCGAAGTCCGCAACATAGTGCATTGGCGTTCAACTGATGAAGCGGGCAACGTCGTCGACGAGCAGACGTTTTCATGATAGTAAGATTGAAAGGATGAAATATAAAACCGCCAGATTCCTTACGGAGTCCGGCGGCTTTGTTTCTAATGGTTGTTCTTTGTGAATAATAATACTTTTAGAGTAAACTTCAATGCCCGTCTCCTTCGAGTTCGCGTATTTGCATGACCGATAGATACATCTCAGTAAATGTCATCTCTGCCAACTGGTTGCGGAGAAAGCGTGATGCCTTTTGCTTGATGTCATCGTCAGCATCCTTGAACAGGGTTGAGAAATTCTGCAATAAGTATGTCTTTTGCATTTCCTGCAAACCTGTATAGTGCTGTTTGCAATATTCTATGTATGAAATAAGGTCGCCCTTCATATATTCGTCGATGAAACCGTAAGCTACATCAAGGTGACCATCCTTGTTGAATCCCATGTCACTAATGGTTTTCTTCACAGTAGTGTAGTCATTGGCCACGATTTTTTCCTTTCCGCTAAGCCACTTGTTGATGCTATAGTCGTAAACCATTCTCACGATACTGTCAACCTCGTGTTGCATTGGCTGTTTGAACTTCGATAGATTGGCGATCGCAAACTGGCAACAAGCATCTTTTGGAGTACGCATAAACTTGCAATATACAAACAAGTTCTCGTTCTTCATCTTGTCAGCATCAGAGAGTGAACCGTAGTAGCTTGCCACGATGCTGTCTGTTTTTGCCACTGCCTCGTCATATACTTTGCGATTACGTGATTCCTGCGCCTCGTCGAGAAGGAATGCAGTATATGCACAAACCACCTCAGCGGTACGCTCTCCATTGGCGAAACGCTTTTTTACTACCTCGGGCGACTTGTTTGGGTCGATGATGCGCTCAATGTCGTTTTTCAGGTCGTCATAGTAGCGCAGTCCCAACACACGTCCCATTTCCTTGCCTTCGGTATCGGCAATGATGAATGTTGGATAGGCAGTCACACTATACTGTTTAGCCAAGTTTACGCCATCGCCTTTCTCAGCGTCAATCTTTATTGACACGAATTTGGCGTTCATCATCTCGCCTACCTTTGGTTGCGGGAACACCGCACTCGCCATCTTCTTGCAGGGACCGCACCAATCGGTGTAAAAGTCAATGAACACGAGTTTTCCTTCAGCCTTTGCGGCAGCCTTTGCCTCTTCGAATGTAATTTGGCGGAAATTGGTCTGTGCCGTCACCATTAAGGTGAGGCACAGACATGATAATGTTGCAATAATTCTTTTCATTTCTTTTTTATTAGTCGTTGATAGTGTATGGATAAGTCATCATGCAGTCATTGAAGTTAAACGCTTCGTTGAGATATCGAACCTTTCTCACTGTGCCCTCGCCCTCTGTGGTGAGTACGGGTGCATCCACAGGAGCGCCACCATTCATATTATAGAAGTAGAGCTTGTATTGCCCCGACTTCTGAGTGGCCACAACGAGGTAGTCGAAAGTGTCGCCTGGGCTGAGCATCGGACTCCAATATTGGTTGGCTATGTATGACACCTGTTCACCCTCTCCAATACCGTCAAACTTGAGTTCTATCTCGCTCAAGTCGTCGCTGTTGAAGATCAAGGCATACACCTTGCCGCCATCTACGCAATAGATGTAGGATGCACTTTGGGAGTTTGTGCTGAAAGCCGTAGCCTTGGCAGCATGGCTTCCTGCTGGAATCTCCACCCTCTTTTCGAGCGAGCTGCCGAAGAATGACGAGCTTACCAGATAGAGATAACGCTTGCCCGACGTCTTGTCCTCGAGAATGAATGTACCTGTGGCGGTACCGGCCAAACTGCTGAATCCGCAATGCAGGCAGTCGAACGTGCTCAGGTTCTGTGTGTCCTCCATTCCAGTCAAATCGGCATATAACAGAGGTGAGGCACCGAAGTTATAGTCGAAAGCCGTGAGGCTATGGCTATTCTCGTCCCATAGGGTGCCACCGCCAGCATGTTTGCAGTCGCTGAAGAAATAGGGACTTCCGCCACATTCGCTAACTGGCAATCCAAACTGGCCTGTTGACGGACTCTGATAATCTGCCTTGGCTGATGTGTTGTATAGGCCTTTCGAAGTCAACAACACGGTATATCCGAATGAAGTGGAGAAAGTACCATATACCTGTTCGTCGGCATCCATCTTGTCATACATGAGATTGTCGCGACTGACCACTGACTTGAAGTCTGACGAGCGGAAGATACCCACTGCGAGTTTGTCGGTGGTTACGGTGACTGAGTTAGTCGCCTCCATCTGGTCGTTGTCAGGATTGATGTAGTACATGTTGTAATTTGGATAGAGCGACACTGGACGCCCAGGCATGGGAGCACCATTCACTTGGGTCATCTGGTTGTTGCCCTTTTGCCCATCGAGGGTGAGGAGGTCAATCTCAGTGTTGCCTTCAGCAGTTTCCTTAAGGATGTAGAATCCTTGCGAGAAAAGTGTTCTGACAGAGAGCTTTGTCAGGGCTTGCGCAGTATATCCGTTGTCTTTGGCTTGGGCAAGGAAGCGCACTTGATATGATCCGGGAGGCAGCTGAACCTCATAGTCGAGATTCTTAGAGTTGCCAATTACGGAGGGTTGCACCTCGTTGCCCTCATCGTCTTTCGTGCCAGTGTCCTCGTTGAGCAGCAACCATGTGTAGGTCATCTGGTCTTCAGCATAACTTGCCGTTACCTCAGGATTGATGACAAGATGCTCGCCTATGTAGGCGGTCTTTACATACGATTCCTCAATACCGGCAATCGTTGTTGGCTTTATGGTGTCGGACGCTATTTGACTGTCATCGTCGAAACACCCTGTAAGCATCATGGCAAGAGCCAAGGCTACAGTATATAATATTGTCTTTTTCATAATCATTTCATTTTTCATTCTTCAATTTTGACATGCTTGGCGCAGCTATTCATGATTATTCAAGCATACGGGTCGATAATTACCACAGGCGTACCGTCAGCCTCCGTCAGTGGCTCGAGCCCCTGTGCCTGTCGTTCAGCATTCACTTCGTTGAGGCGCTTTGCCATCTTGCGGAGCATATACGTAAGATAGTTGCTGTCGCCAGTCATCAGCTTGTCGATATATTCGTCATCCCATTTATCTCCTGTCTCATCAATGAGGAACTGGTGTTTCACCATACCATATTCACCGAAATAGTCGGCAAAGGAAATGGTATATACCTCCCAATAGGGATAGGCATAGGTCCATTTGGCAGGTTCGGACAAATGGTCGGTGAACGATAGTGAGCGTTCCATGAATGGCTCGTATCCATTCTTGAAGTTATCGTTGGCCTTGATGCGATAGCGCAGCACGACAGCCTTGTCCTTCAGACTGGCGTCGCGAAGCATTACGATGGGCAGCTTGGTACGGGCCTTGCCTGCCGGCATAACGTAGTATTGTGCCATCTGCGGGTCGTCGAATGCCACATAGTGCTTGCCAGCCACGGCATTCTCCACACCTGCGCTATCCACCTGTTCAAGACTAATGGCACGGTCGGTGTCGCTTACGAATCCCATCGACTCTACCTCCACCCAAAGCGTGTCCTGACGACTGTCGGGGTCGCCATACACGAATGAGAATGTGGAGCGTGCCATTTCCGGTTTGAAGTCGCCAGTGGCATCTATGTCGTAATAGAAATTGAGGCGGCAAGTGGGTTCACTATACACCTCAAGGTCTTTCTCGCAAGAGGATAGACCAGCGGCTAATGCCAATAATAGAATTATATGTTTTTTCATTTTTCCAATCTTCTAAATTCAATTTTCAATCTCAGTTGATGGCAGTGGAAGTATGTAGTCTTCCTCCTGCATTTCCTTGTTCAAGAACATAATGTTCTTAGAGGCGTTGCGCTTGTAGCAGTAGAACATCTGCCCCTCGGCATAGAACTCGCGGCGATACTCGTTGATTATCTCTTTCTTCATTGCGTCAAGCGACTCGAATGGGTCATAGAGCGTAAACTGGCACTCGCGCATGTAGGCATCGTATAGAGCCTGGGCTTCGGCAAGGTTGCTGCAGGTCTCAATGGCAATAAGGTATATTTCCGATAGTCTCAACATTGGTATTATCTGGTTTTTGTCAACAAGATGCTTCGAACTGACAGTGTTCTCGTCATACCAGTATTTTTTGGTGACAGGACACACCGAGGCAAAGGCATCCCTCGAAGTGCGGTTCCACTGGTAGAGGTAGCGGTTGTGCGATGCCATGCTTCCGGGTACTGAGGCATAAAGCTGAGTGAGCATGTCGTTGCTTACATAGCACTTTGTATTTGTCACTTGTGCGGTTCTTCCTCCGGTGAGAACGTCGTTGGCATAGTCGTTGACGTCAAATTTGCTCAAGTAGAACAGACATTCCGTAGGCAGGGCGTTGTAGCCGTTGCTCAAGTCAGAGATACCGCTGAGTGATATGAGAGCTTCGCCGTCAGCCCCCTTTGCGGAGATGATTTCACGGGCGATGGAATTGGCTTCTCCTGTGTCTCCTATGTAGAGTGCCATACGGGCATGCAGTGCACGCACTGCCCAATAGTTGAGGCGCGACTGTCGGTAGTAGAGGAAATCGTCCTCGGCATCAGAGGGGGCATTCAGTTCTGTATATGTCATTGAGAATATCGGGTCGTTGTCCTTAAGGAGCGACTCTGCCTTTTCAATGTCCTTCTTCAGTAGCTCCACATATTCGGAGTAGCTATAGAAGGCAGGACGCTCGTCGATATTAGTCGTATAGGAATAAGGAAGTCTTACCTGCTTCGTTCCACCCTTTGGCAGTTGTCCGAACAGACGCAGAATATCCAATTGGCAGTAGGCACGAATGGCATAGGCTTCGCCCTCGATTACCTTGCGTGTGGCATTGTCGTTTATGTTGCCACCCTTTGACTCAATATTCTTCAGCAGCACATTAGCCGAAGCCACCACATTAAACAGTTTGGCGTATGCAGCCTTGATTTCAGGACGGCTATAGTCGTTGCTGTAGTCATGGTTGCTGAGATAGTATTTTTCCGGAGCATAGGTTTTATGTCCATCCTCAACATACCAAAGGTCTGCCAGATATTCAATGTCGGTCATTGTCAGACGCTGTCCATAGGCATCTGCATCTGCCATGGCGATATAGCATCCTGTCAATGCGTCGCGGAAGCCCTTGTAGTTCTCAAATTGGTCGTCTTCCTTCGAGATGTTCTCGCCGCGCACATCAAGCCAGTCGTCGCACGATGTGGCAAGTAGCGCTATGGTGCACATCATTATTATATATTTCGTTGTCTTCATAATTATTGTTTTTTTCATTTTTCATTTAGAAAAGCAATTTCACACTTGCCTGTATGTTGCGTGCGTATGGATAACTTGTGCCTCGCTCCATCTTCACCGAACCCCAGTGTAAGAGGTCGTTCATATTGATGCCGATGATGGCACTGTTGAGATGGAAGTTCTTCAGCAGCCATGGGCTTTTCAGCTTGTACTGAAGGCTTACGCTCTGCAGCTCCAGCACATTGTTGTCCATGACATATCGCGATGTTGCTTTAGATGAGGTGTTGGAGAGTTTTTTGAAGAAAACCACATCTCCTGCCTCATACCAACGGCTGCTGAGCACTCGTTCATCAACGTTTCTGTCCTGAATGTCGCTCAGGGTAACCTCTACACGGTCGCGCAAAGTGGAGTTATACACCTTGCCGCCCCAATAGTAGCCCAAAGAGGCTGAAAGTGTGAAGTCGCCCCATTGTAGCATGGTGTTGATGTTGCCGCGGTATTTGGGGTCGGCACTGCCGCAATATACCTTGTCGGTAGCTTTCCATGTGTCGGTGATGTTGCCGTTCTTGTCAAGATATATTTCCTTACAG
>JBJEAY010000676.1:0-5990 GCA_051869575.1 Prevotella sp.
AAGAAAGATACATCAGCCTGCTGACCGACTTCGGTTTCAAGCGCATATTCGGCACTGCTCCCAACAAGGAACTGCTTATAAACTTCCTCAATAGCTTGTTTGACGGCAAACAAGTTGTCAAGGATGTGAAGTATCTTAACACAGAACATTTCGGCGATAACGCCTCGGCACGCAAAGCCATCTTTGATGTGTATTGCGAGGGTAAGGACGGAGAGAAGTTCATCGTTGAAATGCAGAATGCATATCAGGACTTCTTCAAAGACCGTTCCCTGTTTTATTCCACCTTTCCCATCCGCGAGCAGGCGAAGAAAAGCGCAGACTGGGACTTTAAACTTTCCCGCGTATATACTGTCGCCTTGCTTAATTTCGACATGAAGGACGAGGCATTCGACAAGAAGGAGATTACCCACACAGTAAAGCTCTGCGACATCAAGACCAACAAGGTGTTCTATAAGAAGCTCGACTTCATATATGTAGAGATAGCCAAGTTCAATAAGAAGGAGAACGAGTTGGATACACTCTATGACAAGTGGCTCTTCGTCTTGAAGAACCTATACAAGTTGGAGAGCCGCCCCAAGGCGTTACGCGACAAGGTGTTCGACCGCCTTTTCAAGGAGGCAGAGATTGCCACGTTCACCCCCGAGGAGCTGCGTGAGTATGAGGACAGCCTCAAGGCATACCGCGACATCAAGAACTCAATTGACACTGCAAGGAGGGAAGGGGAATATATGAAGGCGGTTGCTATCGCAAGAAAAATGAAGTCCAAATGTTTCTCCATATCTGATATATCAGAAATGACAGGTTTGTCGGAAGACGAAATAGCCGCAATGTAGTTAGGTGTGGAAATTAAAGCGAGACGCCCACGCTCCCAGTGGCTGCGCGAGGATATATTGTCGGATTATTCAATTTCTGGAAATAATTGGGTGGTATGTTCTGTCTGGATGAATTGGCAAAAATCCAGAATCTTCCTTCCAGTCTTTCATCGACATCAGTTGATGACGCTCTGCCCTTAACTCTGACAACATCAAGATTGTAGAGTGTCACACCTTGTTCGTCCCATTGTTCCGAGGGAATCAAAATTTTTTTGATGCAGTCGGACAAATGGACTTCTCCGCTTTTATCTAATTGTATCAAATGATAACTTATATCGGCATTGGTTACACCAAAAAGCTCTGCCATACGTTGTTGAGAGAGCCAGAATGTGTCTTGATTGAATAGTACGGAAACATTCACCTTGCCTGTGGATGAACGGTAGATTTCGGGACAGTCCACGTTCCACTTGAAGTGCATGAGCCACTTTGTCAATGAGCCGCTCGAAATTCCAGTATTTCGTATAGCCCATGACTTTGGCAAGCTGTCGTGAGTTCCACCACTCTTTGCCGTTTTTGTCTGTCTGCTTGATTGCATCAAAAGGCGATTTCAGTTCTTCTGCTTCCATCAGTAATTGTATTTAAAAAAGATTGTGTCTTTCTCTTTTCAGTTCCTCGTATAAGTCAACTGGACTTAACTGCCAATAGTGGGTGTCTGCTTTGGAGAGTTTTTTGTATAGTGTGAAATGATAGATATGGTCGAGGCTTTCTTTGAGGGACAAGCCGTAATCATTATGCAGATATTCCACTAACCAGCTGATTTTTCCCGGCAATAACAAGTGAAGGTTATTCTGATTTATTTGGAACATATTATTTCTCGATTTTTATTGATTCAACAAAATGCAGGGCTGCAAGAGACATTCTTTATTCTTCTTGTTGATAGCAATAAATTCATCAATCTCGGCTATAAGCCATTGACGTCCTTGGGTATGTAGTGGCTCGAAACAGTTACAGAGATAATCTGTCACGCCATATTGCGAAAACAAGTCAAGAACTTGTTCGCCAGACAATTCTTTAGCTGCCCCGTATTCTTCGATGCAGAAAGCTACAAAGAGTGCAATATCTTTATCTTTCTTATCCATTGTCTCTATCTAATATTATATATTGTCGGATTATTCATTTTTGGGAGCAAAGATAATATGATTACTCCGTATTTCCAAACTTTTTGTGGAAAAAGTGGGGATTTTGTTGCTTATTTGAGGGAAAAGCATTACCTTTGCATTGTCATTAGATAATTTAAAAAGGATATTAAAGTGAAAGTAAAGATTCAGACATCATTGGGCGACATTGTGGTGCGCCTGTACGACGAGACTCCTCGTCATCGTGACAACTTCGTGAAATTGGCACAGGAGGGATACTTCGACGGAACGCTGTTCCACCGTGTGATTAAGGACTTCATGATTCAGGGAGGCGACCCCGACTCGAAGGGGGCTCCGGCAGGGAAGAACCTGGGTACGGGCGGACCTGACTATACCATCCCGGCGGAGTTTGTGTATCCGCAACTATTCCACAAGCGCGGGGCTCTGAGTGCGGCGCGCACGGGCGACGAGGTGAATCCCAACAGGGAGAGCAGCGGCAGCCAGTTTTATATCGTTTGGGGAAAGACCTACAAACCGGCGGAACTGAAGCAGATGGAGCGTCAGATGGCCATGCAGCAGGAGCAGGCGGTGTTCAACAGGCTTGTGGCAGAGAACAAGGCGAAGATTATGGAACTGAGACGCAACCGCGACCGTGCGGCCCTGCAGGAATTGCAGGATGACCTCATCGCACAGACTCACGCTATATGCAGCGAGGAGGGCGCGCCGAAGTTCACCGAGGAGCAGGTGAAGGCTTATACGACTGTGGGCGGAACGCCGTTTCTCGACAACCAATACACGGTGTTTGGTGAAGTGGAGGAGGGACTCGACGTGGTGGAGCAGATACAGAATGTGGACACCGGAAGAAACGACCGACCTGTGGAGGACGTGGTGATGAAGGTGACTATTATCTAATCAATAGACCAATCTCGCTGTGTTGATTTGTTTCATCAGACGCAGGGCCCGGTTGTAGTCTTCGTTCATGAAGATGGAGATGGGATGGGGACTGCGTGTGGTGGAGATGACAACGGTGTATTTGGTGCGCGTGATGGGGCGATAGGTGTATTCGGTGGTGGTGATGGTGCGCGGACGCGTGGTGAAGGCGGCGAGGGTGGCTCCCTTGATGCCGCCAATCATCGCTCCGGCGGCTATGCGACGGGCCACATGGGCATTGTCGGGTGTGGTGACGGTGTGCGTCTCCATGGCGGTGTCGTTGACATCGCGCTCACTGATGCGGCATGTGAGGAGCTCATCGTAGCTGAATTCCTTGCCCTGGATCACCATCATGCGTGCAGAGGGATAGATGCGCACGAGGTCGGTGGCGAAGGGCTTTTTATAGGGTGCCATGACGTAGGAGCAATGTCCGTATTTTTGTTCGAGTGAGAGGATGGCGCGCTGCTTTTCCTCCTTCATGCGCTGCTGCTTGTCCTCCTCCTCGCGGACGGCCTGCTGATAGGCCTGCTCGTTCTTCATATCCTGGTAGTCGATGAGCAACCATATTGCGAACATCAGCAGGAAGATATATACCGATACATGGAGCATGGTGGATATCTCGGCATCGAATAGCCATACGCCAAGAAAGCCGATGCCTCCACCGAAGAGTAGGGTGGAGGCAAGGGCGAGGAATATATCTTTTAATATCGTCGATATTTTCATTTTATCTCAGCTTATTTCTTCATCAGACACTTGTCGATGAAGCGATAGCGGGCTTCGACGTCGGGCAGGATCTCCTGACGCGACTGGCGGTCGATCATCATCACGGGGGCTACGGACTTGCCGTTGATGGGATCCCATGTGGGCAGACCGAGTCCGTTGGGATTGCCTGTCTTGATGAAGTTGGTGAAGAACCTGACGAATACGTCGGAGATGGCATAATCGTCGGCGGTCCAGTCGAAGACATCGTTGGTGGGGATGGTGCCCATCTGATATTCGATGTCGGCAGAGTGGACTGCTCCCGGGGTCTTGGGCATTTGGGGGGCTGAATCATCCTTCTTTTGCACTCCTCCGGCAAGGCCTGCCACGAGGTCCTTCTGCTTCATGTCGGGGCGTGGATGGCAGTACATGTAGCGATATACGGGTTGGGGGCTTGTGCTCTGCTGCATGTCGAGCCATTTCCATGTGGAATAGACTAAGAAGATGTCGCCTCCGAGGGCATAGCCGGGCAATCCGAAGATGTCGGCATCGGTGTTGATGCCATACATGGGTAGCACCTCGCTTGCCTTTACTCCAAGCCAATTCTCAATGGCAGGGGAGATACCGGCGAGGGTGGGCGCACCTCCGCCGAGGAAGGCGAATGCGGGCATCTCGGCATTGTTGTTGCCGATGAGGCAGGGCACTTGCGCCTGTTCGCCTGCGGCATAGATGTCCATCGGTTGCTTGGGCATGAAATATCCGTCGAGGTGGAATATGGGCATGCTCTTGACGCCTGCCAGTCGCATGAGTTCGTCGGCGGGCAGTTTTCTTAAATCCGCAATTTTCTTATATCCCATACTCTTCACTTTCTCCACTCCCAGTTTCTCTGCCTTGGCGAGGGTTTTCCATCCTTCATTGCCAAGCACGGAACCACTGGAGCCCATGGCTTGGGCGATGAGACCGCGACTGAGGGGTGACGCCATGAGCGCACTGACGGAAATCGAGCCTGCCGACTCGCCCATGATGGTGATGCGCGAGGGGTCGCCTCCGAAGGCGGCGATGTTGTCCTTCACCCATTGGATGGCAGCCACCTGGTCGAGGAATCCGTAGTTGCCGGAGCCTTTATACTCCGTTTCCTTCGACAGTTCGGGATGGGCTAAGAATCCGAAGATGCCCTCGCGATAGTTGGCTGTGATGGCGATGATGCCGTTGCGGGCGAGGGTCATTCCGGCATAGCGGGGTTCGCTGCCGCTGCCTGCCATAAGTCCGCCGCCGTTGAAGTAGATGAACACGGGCAACTTTTCGTTCCACGTCTTCGAGGGTGTCCATATATTAAGGTATAGGCAGTCCTCGCTCATCTCCTTGGTGCCGAACATCATGTCGCCAAAGACGGCTTCCTGCATGGGGTTAGGGCCGAAGTCCTTGGCCTGTCTTACTCCCTCCCATTTCTCCACGGGCTGGGGAGCCTTCCATCTGAGATTTCCGACTGGGGGTGCTGCAAATGGCACACCCTTGAACACCTTAACTCCCGAGCAGTCGATGCCCTCGAGTATTCCGTTTGCTGTCTGCACCTGTGGTGCTGTCTGTGCTGCCGCGCCAATATATGCCGCTGCAAGCATGATAATTGATACGATAGTTTTTTTCATACTAATTATTGTTTTATTTAGTTATAAAATTATTCACCTTACATTCTCAACAAGCCATAGCCCGAAGAAACGGTCGTATAGCTGATACTCTCCGTTATTGTCAATAAGCAATTCTTTCTCAACCAATGATTTTACGGAAGTTTTCACTGTACTTGCAGCACCAAGCTGATATTTTGTCAGGAAGGCTTTGCCTTGAATTTCCTTGATTGAACCCTCAGAAGCAATTGCATAAAGTACTCGCGTCTGGATGGGGGTGACAAGACGAAGGAATGTTTGAAACGTACCCTCGTTTTCCAACAATATGTCGGATAGGATTTCATCGACAATATACTTGTTGATGGTCTCAAGACCAGTTTCGTATAGTCTGTTGAGCAGGGTGTGAACATACCATGTATGAGAGGACAACTTTGTGTATATATAATCAAATGTGTCCCGGTCAATCGACTGACCGATTTTTCTCATCTTTTCAGAGGAAAACATGTAATAAGCATTCTCGTCGATTGTTCCGAGAGGCATCATCTGTGTGCTTTGATAAAAGGGTCTTGAAGCAGAAACAAACATGTTTTCGAGCACATGCCGCTGACTGCCCGAGAATATGAAGTTGACATTGGTAAGTCGTTGGATATATGAGCGCAGAAGTGCCTCTACATTCTTGTCTGCATATCCGGCTATTGTCTGAAATTCATCGAAAGCCACGAAGCATCTGTAATCCGACTGTTCCATATATGCGAATATCTCAGACAGGGAGTATTCAGCCTGTCCAGGCT
>JBJEAY010000677.1:0-5966 GCA_051869575.1 Prevotella sp.
TCATTAGTTACATTAGTCACACTTGTAGTAGAACTTTGCGTAGATGAGTTAGTGGATACAGATACAGGCAACAAGACTACCTTGTTCCAATCCTTACTGCCTTTACCATTCTCCTTGTTCTGCCACAGCTTGTTTACCAAGTCGGAGATATTGTTGAAGGTATAAGTGTTATTAGTCGAACTATAGCTTGCGAGATAAGATGACTTGCTATCAGGAACATTCTTTTCTTCGAAGAATGAATAAAGACTGTCCTTAGGCAGCATCAAGATATATGATGGTGCTGCAAACATTGTCTCGTCGGAAGTATAGTTGTATCTTGGAATGATAATCTTCGCACTGCTGATGGTATCATTCTCATGCCCCCTCTTGATATCCTCTATGGGGAGTGTCATCTCAGTGAATATGCCTGACGGACTTTTGACGTATGTACATGTCTCGTCATTCGCCAATTCTTGCATCTTCTCCTTGTCATTGTCAATAAAGGTAGTCTGCATCACCTCCTCCGTACCGGGGAATGTGATTTCCACAGCACTGAGAGTGTCACTTCTCAATGCCTTGAAACCCACGGCCATATTTACAAATGCCACCTCACCCATATTTCCAATACCATTGGTGTGCTCGAAATAGAAGCCTGGACACACATTATTTATAAAATTATATGATGACGTGAAATATTCGGGATGCTTGTAGAAGGACGTGAGCAGATAAGTGCCGTAGTTCTTATACTTATTGCCGCTTCTGTCAACATACACCTCCTCCTTGTTGAGGTCGATGATAATGGGTCGCATGGAGTCTGTAGTCACAAGCCCCTCGTATGTATATGATTTCGCCAATTGTATCTCATGACCGTCATCACGCAGGTAGCCGCCCTTCACGATATCATAATTACTATAATACTTCACACCCTCGTCAAGTGGCTTTGCCAATTCATATAGCTTCAATTTAAGGGGATTGAGTGTATCACCTTTGAAACTGTTGAAATAGATACCTATATAGCACTTGTCTGCAATATAGTTTCCCCATTCGTCTTTTTCGCACATAAGACTGTCCTCTTTGGGCGAAGCATAGAAAATGGTTTGCAACACACTCAACTGAGAAGAAAAACTGCTCTTTACATACGATCCGGTCTCAGTATCCTTGACGTTGCCAATATAAGGAAACATACTCGATGCCAATACAGAGTCAACAGTCATTGACTTTGTAGTGACACCGAATGTATCTGTTATGAGCTCAAATTTGTCAGCCGTATGCGTCAGTGAGTCTCCTAAAGTATCTGTTGTATCGTCGCATGCCGTTAATCCCAAATACATAATAGCAGCAACTAACATTATCCGTATTTTCATGAATATAGAGGTATTAATTTTCATTCTTCATTCTTCACTCTTCATTCTTCACTCTTCCCCGCAAATACCATCAAAAAACTCCTTATATGCGGCCTTGTAGTCTTCACCCGGATACCTGAGCAAAGGTATGCCCTTGCCTTCTGCATATTCCAACAATGACTGGTCAACATTTGTTCCAGCCTCAATGACTCCGTCCGAGTAGTCGATAGCAATCTTGGAAAGAGAATTGAAATCGAGCTGTTCGGGATAAGCCGACAGCACTTCTGCATTAGCATCACGGAACTCAATGAAATGACGCAAATCCGGTCCGAAGTTACCGTCAATATCCTTGTTGAATAGAGATGTCACCACCTTAACACTGGAGAAAGAAGGTTCATCCCTATATGCAGTCTTTATATACAATGGTACAATTGAGCTCATCCATCCTTGGCAATGGATTACATCAGGTATCCAACGTAGTTTCTTCACTGTTTCCAGCACACCACGCGCAAAGAAGATGGCTCTCTCTCCATTATCTTCATAATCTGCACCATTTGCATCTTTACCCATAAGACGCTTGGTGAAGTAGTCATCATTATCGATGAAATAGACTTGGATTCTTGTTTGCGGAATGGACGCTACCTTGATAATCAATGGATGGTCGGTCTCATTGATGATAAGATTCATTCCAGAAAGTCGAATCACCTCGTGCAACTGTCCACGTCGCTCGTTGATATTACCCCATTTGGGCATGAACGTACGAATATCAGAACCCTTCTCCTGCAGTAACTGCGGGAGGTTTTTTCCCATTGCGGACATTTCGCTGTCGGAGACATACGGTGAAATCTCCTGGTTGATGAATAATATTTTCTTTGCCATATAATTATGATTTGACACTGCAAAGATACTAATTTTTTTCCAAAAAACGGCATTTTCTTTTGATTTTTGCTAAAAATAAACTTTTATTTTGGATATTTTTGGTATATTTCTTCCATATTTGACAAAAAATGTGTTATTTTGCACCCGATTTCAGCCATTATGGCTATAATACATATAATAGAGATGAAAGTATTTAGCAAGATTGCAGAACTTCAGAATGCATTATTCGATGCTCGCAAAGAAGGAAAGACGATTGGTCTTGTTCCCACTATGGGAGCACTCCATGAGGGTCATGCCTCTTTGGTAAGACGTAGTGTGGCCGACAATGACATCACCGTGGTATCGGTATTTGTCAACCCCACTCAATTCAATGACAAGAACGACCTTAAGAACTATCCCCGCACCCTCGATGCCGACTGTCGTCTGTTGGAGGATTGCGGTGCTGATTATGTCCTTGCCCCTACGGTGGAGGAAATGTATCCCACCCCCGACAAGCGTCAGTTTGAATATCCACCAGTATCAACGGTTATGGAAGGTGCCCACCGTCCTGGTCATTTCAATGGTGTGTGCCAGGTTGTGAGTCGCCTATTCTATATTGTCCGTCCTGGCAAGGCATATTTTGGCGAGAAGGACTGGCAGCAGATTGCTGTCATCAAGGCTATGGTGAAACATCTTGGGCTCAATGTCACTATCGTTGAGTGTCCCATAGTGAGGGATGACGACGGTCTCGCCCGTTCGAGTCGCAACACATTGCTCTCTCCTGCCGAAAGAGCCATTGCCCCCAATATCTACAAGGCATTGAGTGAGAGTGTGAAATATGCCGAATCCCATTCGCTCAAGGAGACCCACGACAAAGTGGTTGCTGACATCAATGCCATCGACGGACTTGATGTTGAATATTTCTCGATAGTCAACGGCGATACCTTGCAGGATGTAGCAGAGTGGGACGACTCAGATTATATAGTGGGTTGCATTACGGTGTATTGTGGCAAGACCCCCATCCGACTTATTGACCATATTAAATACAAGGGATAAGAAGTTATGTTGATTGAAGTATTAAAGTCAAAACTGCACTGTGTAACAGTCACTGAGGCCAACCTCAACTATATGGGCAGTATAACCATCGATGAGGATCTTCTTGATGCAGCCGACATGATAGCCGGACAGAAGGTCCAGATTGTTGATAATAACAATGGTGAGAGATTTGAGACCTATATCATCAAGGGCGAGAGAGGCAGCGGTTGTGTCTGTCTCAACGGAGCTGCCGCCCGCAAGGTGCAAGTGGGCGACGTGTGTATCATCATTGCCTATGCATTGATGGACTTTGAGGAAGCCAAGACCTTCCAGCCTAAAGTTGTTTTTCCGGAAAACAATAGGATTGTTTAAGGGAAGATAAGGGGAGAAAAGGAAGATAAAGGAAGATAAGGGGAGATAAAAGAAGAAGGGGAGATAAATGACATTTGTCTTTTATCTCCCTTTTACTTCTTTTATATTCCTTTTACTTCATTACTCATTCGATGACCACTAATGGGTCGCCTTCCATAACAGTCTGTCCAGGCTGCACGAGGATAGCTGTCACCTTTCCGCCCTTCTCGGCATCCAGGTTATTTGCCATCTTCATTGCCTCAAGAACGACAACGGTATCGCCTTCTGCTACAGAATCGCCAACAGCCACCTTCACTTCGGTGATAACACCAGGCAGTGGAGCCTTAACGGCATTCTGTGAGTTGGCACTTGCTTTCGAAGCACCTGACGACGCAGGAGCAGGGGCAGAAGCCACTGGTCTTACAACGGGCTTCGGCTTCTCCGGTTCCTTCTCAGGCTCCATCTCCACCTTATATTGCTCGCCGTTAACAGTGACGTCAGCCACATTCTCCACAATGTCGCCGATGGCTACCTTATATTCCTTGCCATCGATGGTATATTTGTACTCTTTCATCTTATTACTGTTTTGATGGCAGCGGGGTCATGCTCAGGGCATAACCGTTCCATTGCGTATTGCGCTCGTCAATGGTGATGACACCAGTGATCTTGTCGTGCACATTGTTGCCCATAAATTCATGCAGGGCAAGCGCAATGGCTGCATAAACGTTTTTGTCTTCTTTCATAATAATTACATTGGAATATTACCATGCTTCTTGGCTGGCAGCGACTCACGCTTGGTAGCAAGCTGAGCCAAACCGCGGCAGATGCGGAAGCGGGTGTTGCGAGGCTCGATAACATCATCGATGTATCCATACTTCGCTGCCTGATACGGTGTGGCGAACAGGTCGTTGTATTCCTCTTCCTTCTCGGCAAGGAATGCCTGAACATCCTCTCCTGCCTCCTTCTTTGCCTTGGCTTCCTTGGCACAGAGCACTGCCACGGCACCAGATGCACCCATAACGGCAATCTCCGAAGATGGCCATGCATAGTTGAGGTCGGCACGCAACTGCTTGCAACCCATAACGATGTGGCTACCACCATAGCTCTTACGCAGTGTGATAGTGATCTTGGGCACTGTAGCCTCGCCGTAAGCATAGAGCAACTGTGCTCCGTGCAGAATAACGGCATTGTACTCCTGACCTGTACCGGGCAAGAATCCTGGAACGTCAACAAGGCTGACGATAGGAATGTTGAATGCGTCGCAGAAACGAACAAAGCGGGCACCCTTGCGGCTGGCGTTAACATCGAGCACACCTGCATACACAGAAGGCTGGTTGGCCACGATACCTACGCTCTGACCATTGAAGCGGGCAAAACCGATGATGATGTTGCGGGCGAACTTAGGCTGAATCTCAAAGAACTCACCGTCGTCAACGATACCGCCAATCACCTTATACATATCGTATGCCTCATTACCATTGTCGGGAATAATCTCGTTGAGAGCATCCTCCAGACGGTCGATAGGATCCTCGCACTTCTTGCGTGGAGCAGTCTCCATGTTGTTGGAAGGAATATAAGAGAGCAGGGTCTTGATCATCTGCAATCCCTCTTCCTCTGTCTTGGCAGTGAAATGAGTTACACCACTCTTAGAGGCGTGCACACTGGCACCACCAAGGTGCTCCTGGTCGATGTCTTCACCAGTCACTGACTTCACAACCTTCGGACCTGTGAGGAACATGTAAGATGTGTTCTCCATCATAAGGGTGAAGTCGGTCAAAGCAGGTGAATAAACGGCACCACCGGCACATGGACCGAAGATACCACTAATCTGCGGAATCACACCAGATGCAAGGATGTTGCGCTCAAAGATCTCACCATATCCTGCGAGAGCGTTGATACCCTCCTGGATACGTGCACCCCCCGAGTCGTTGATACCGATTACAGGAGCGCCCATCTTCATGGCCATATCCATCACCTTGCATATCTTCTGTGCCATTGTTTCAGACAGCGAACCACCGTTTACAGTGAAGTCCTGGGCGAAGATAAACACCAGACGTCCGTCGATAGTACCCGAACCGGTAACAACGCCGTCGCCGAGATACTGCTTCTTCTCCATACCGAAGTTAGTACAACGATGGAGCTTGAACATGTCATATTCCTCGAAGCTACCCTCGTCCAGGAGCATATTAATACGCTCACGGGCTGTATATTTGCCACGGGCATGCTGCTTCTCAATGGCCTTCTCACCGCCACCGATACGCGCGGTCTCGCGCTTCTCGATAAGCTGCTTGATTTTTTCTAATTGTTTGCTCATTTTAATATTTTTAATATTTTAATTCTTTAATATTTTAATTCTTTAATATTTTAATTCTTTAATTCTTCAAGCCCGCGGCTTGAAGA
>JBJEAY010000678.1:0-5947 GCA_051869575.1 Prevotella sp.
ATATGACCGGCATCCTTCCCATAAAGAAATACAAGACACAATCGGCTTTGAACAATTTTATTGAGTATTCCATGGTGCAGCCAAGAAAGTTAGACAGGTTCTTCGGGTTCACCAAAAGCGAGGTGCAGGCACTATGTGAGCGGCATAATATGGATAGCGACGAGATGGAACGATGGTATGACGGCTATCAAATTGGACGCGAGTCATCCGTGTTTAATCCCAATTCTGTTATTCAGGCTGTTTATTCCGGTGAATGTGACAGCTATTGGGCATCTACCGGCGCATACGAAAATGTGAACGAATACATCAAACTGAATTTTGATGGACTTAAGGATGATATCATCAGTATGCTTGCCGGAGGAAGATGCAAGGTGAACACAACAAGTTTTCTCAACGACCTTACCATCATCAACAATAAGGATGATGTTTTCACCGTGCTTATTCATCTCGGATATCTTGCCTTCGACAAGACAAACAAAGAGTGTTACATCCCCAACAAGGAAGTTGGCGACGAGATGGTCAACGCCGTCAACGCAAGTGATTGGACAATACTGTCGGATGCTCTTGAATCCTCTGAGAAGCTTTTGCTAGCTACCCTCAAAGGTGATGAGCAGGCCGTGGCTGCCGCCATCGACCGTGCCCATGACGAGAACACTAGTATTCTTTCATATAATGATGAAAACTCCCTGTCGTGTGTACTCAGTATAGCTTACTATTATGCTCGCAATGAATATGTCATTCATCGCGAACTGGCATCGGGCAAGGGGTTTGCCGACATTGTGCTTATTCCACGTAAACACATCTCAAAACCTGCGATAGTGATAGAATTGAAATACAACAAGAATGTGGATTCCGCCATCAAGCAGATAAAGGCCAAAGGATATGGTTCCGTTCTAAAAGATTATGTAGGGGAAGTGTTGCTTGTCGGTATCACGTATAACAAAACTACCAAACGTCATTCATGTAGTATTGAAAGATTAAATTAATTTTCGCATCTTTTAGTCAACTTGTGGAAGTTCTTTTAGTCAACTTGTGGGAATTCCGTTGCAAAAGTACAAAAATCAAATGGTTTATGCAAATTAATTAGCATTTATTTGCATATATCCACAACTTATAATTAAATCAATTAATTTTTGAATTTTGCAGCGAACTATCATACCCACGTATGTAGTTGTCGAGGTTAGATTATGGATCCGAATTTCGGATAATACAGACCTGGAGATTTCAAATATCACTATTGCATTTTATATCCTCCTCACCCACACCTTGTGGCTTCCCCTGCCCGAGGATGTTATGGGCGACGTGGGGTCGGAAGTGATTTCCTTGAGGTCTTGCGAGGCGTAGGTGCGGCAGAGGTTGTTGATGGCGGCATAGTCGGTGAGGGTGATGAAGCCGTGGCGCTTGATTACGCGCAGGGCACGCTCTATGCGCTGCTCGCGGGTGTATTCGCACTTGGTGATTTTCTTCACTCCCGGCATCTCGCGCTCCAAGTGAGTCTCGCGCTTCAGTCGCTTGAGGAACTTGGGGTCGGCCTTGAAGTTGATGTTGCTCACCTCCACTCCTCGCCTCATCATGCGGTCGTCGTCGCGGAGGAGCTCGTCAGACTTCTTGTCGTTGAACGCAAGCGAGAGTGAGAATGTGCCGATATCGTCAATCTTCACGGTATATCCGTCGGAGAGCTTGCGCCTGAGCACGTCGGCCACATCCATCAGCACCGACTCAATGAGACTTGGAGAATAGACATGATGATAATTGTGGACTTCCTTGACGAAATCCTCTGTATCGAGCAATCTGTAGGCATCAAGCTTGGGATAAACCTTGCGCTTACCCTCGCCCTGCATGTCGGGCATTTCCTGTAGTATATACTTTGGCATAAGAAAGAGAGTTCAAGTGGTTTTATGTTCTTTGATAACTTTGTATTAATAGTACTGTAGTCGCCAAGAATGAATAGCAGTTGTTACTCCGAAAGAACAGCTGTTGTGAGGATGAGTGGATAGCTGCCGAGGAAGTGTCAGAACAGCAGTTATGAAACTGTCAGAACTTAACTGATGAGACATTCACGATAGGCTATCGTAACATTGTCACAAGGCTTTGTCTGTACATCCGAAAGCTTTGAACGGAGATTCAAAGGCTTTGTATCTCCGTTCGAAGCTTTCGTACGCACGGTATATTCATTAAAACTAAATAAGATTCATACCCATGGCCTTGCACTCCTGGCGCATGTCCTCAGGCCATATACTTGCCTGTATCTCGCCGATGTGGGCCTTGTGGAGGAGCACCATACACAGGCGACTCTGACCGATACCTCCACCGATGCTCTCGGGCAACTCGCCTGCGAGGAGTTTCTTGTGGAAGTAGAGTTTGGCGCGCTCTTCCTTGTTCTCTATTCTCAGCTGGCGCAAGAGAGCTTCCTTGTTGACACGGATACCCATTGACGAAAGCTCGAACGAGCGACCGAGAACGGGATACCAGATGAGGATGTCGCCATTGAGTCCTGCCTTGCCGTTCTCGCCCACTGTTGTCCAGTCGTCATAGTCGGGCGCACGTCCGTCGTGCTTCTCGCCATTTGCCAGTTTGCCGCCGATGCCGATGAGGAACACGGCTCCGTATTTCTCGCAGATGGCATCCTCGCGCTCCTTGGGCGACTTGTTGGGATACATTGCCAGAAGATCCTCGCTATGCACGAAGGTGATTTTCTCTGGCAGGAATGGCTTGATGCAGGGATAGTTCTCGCATACGAGATACTCGGTGCGACGGATGGCGGCATATATGCGTTCCACCACATCCTTGAGGAAAGCCACTGTGCGCTGCTCGGGACGTATGACAGCCTCCCAGTCCCACTGGTCAACATATAGCGAGTGGAGATTGTCGAGTTCCTCGTCGGCGCGTATGGCGTTCATATCGGTATAAATGCCATATCCCGGTTCGATATTGTTTTCGGCGAGCGACAGTCGCTTCCATTTGGCAAGCGAGTGCACCACCTCGGCTTTTGCGTCGCCAAGATCCTTAATGGGGAACGTCACTGCGCGCTCCACTCCATTGAGGTCGTCGTTGATACCGAGTCCCTGAAGCACGAACAGTGGTGCTGTCACTCGGCGAAGACGGAGTTCGGTTGACAGGTTCTGCTGGAAGAACTCCTTTATTTGCTTGATGCCATGCTCGGTCTGTACCATGTCGAGCAAGGCAGTGTAACCTTGCGGTTTGATTAGTTTACTCATGACTGTTTGCGTGTTTAATTTCTTATTTTGCGCTGCAAAGGTACTACTTTTCTATTAATTTGCAAACTTTTTAGCCAATTATTTTGCAATTTGACACTGATTTTTATTAATCTTGTGGCATTTTGTATATACAAAGTGGAAATATTATTGATAATATTGTTTTTTCTCTTAGTAAGATAATATACGAAGAAAAGAGAAAAAGTGCAAAAACATTTGCACGTCTCATGATTTTTCACTACCTTTGCACCTGAAATATGCAACGGACCCGTAGCTTAGCTGAATAGAGCGTCAGATTCCGGTTCTGAAGGTCGCGGGTTTGAATCCCGCCGGGTTCACAAAATAAACGCCAGATGTATTCAATTACATCTGGCGTTTACTTATTTTTATATTCGAGTGTAATAAGTAGATTTTCTACTGACAATCATCCTAATACAGCGGCGGATAGTCGGCAGATTTTTGCTTTCTGAATTTTGAGTTATTTTACTTCATCATCTCGCGCACTGCCCTTTCGAGCTGACGGTCATATCCGTTGATGTAGTCCTCGGGAGTGTTATATACCTCGATGTCGGGATGGAGAGTGGTGTTCTCGCCATATACTCCACGCATGTCGCGACATCCCACCTGAGGTATGCCAAAGACGAGCGAGCGGTCCATCAGTCGCTCCCACCATACGGCAGTCATTGTTCC
Source organism: Prevotella sp. (assembly GCA_051869575.1). Taxonomy (GTDB): domain Bacteria; phylum Bacteroidota; class Bacteroidia; order Bacteroidales; family Bacteroidaceae; genus Prevotella. Next base: position 3,906 of record JBJEAY010000678.1, read on the forward strand.
GGCAACGGGAGCACCGATGAGTTTTCCAATGCCAAGTTCCTTATACACCCACGGGAATCCGTGTCCGTTGCTGTAGTCGTCCTCGCAGATGAGCACGCACGAGGGCTTTGTCCACTTGTTGTACGGGTCGCTGCCGATATACTTGCCTTGGGGCACAAACTGCTGGTATTCCTTGCCACTAAGCAGAGTGCAGAGGTCGTCGTGAAGCCAACCGCCTCCATTATGTCGCTCGTCAACTACCACGGCATCACGAGTGCGGTTGTTCTCGCTGAGCAGTTCCTCATACACCTTGCGGAAACTCTCGCTGTCCATAGCCTTCACATGCACATAGGCAATGCGTCCGCCGGAGATGCTATCCACAAAGGCACGATTGCGGTCAACCCAACGCTTGTAGAGCAGTTCTTCGAGCGCTCCAGCAGAAATCGGTTTGATTATAATATCCTCTTTTTTGCCTTTCACTCCGATGCGCACCGGTTTGCCTGCCTTGCCGTCGAGCAATGCGTTATAATCGGCACCAGCCAATATCTTCACTCCATCAATACTCTCGATGATGTCGCCAGGCTTCACTCCAGTCTTCTTCACTGCAAACGGACCACGCTTGATTACCTCCTTCACCTTCAGGCCGTCGCCTTCCCATTTCTCGTCGAGGAAGAGTCCGAGTGATGCTGTGCGCAGGGATGCTCCCGAGGCATAATAGCGGCACCCCGTGTGCGAGGCGTTGAGTTCGCCAAGCATCTCACTGAGCATCTCGGCAAAGTCGAAGTTGTTGTTGATATATGGCAGGAATCGCTCGTAGGTCTTGCGCTTAGCCTCCCAATCCACTCCATGCAGACTGACATCATAGAACTTGTCCTTCACCTGGCGCCAGATGTGGTCGAAGAGATACTGTCGCTCCTCATAGGGCTTCATGTTAAACCATGCCTCGAAGTCGATGTTCTTGGTAGAGCCATTGCTGAGGTCAACCTTCTTGATGCCGTTGCCACAGAGATAGACGTTCTTGCCGTCCTTGTCCATCTGCATACCGCCATAACCGACACCCTTGACGAGAATCTTTGTCTTGCCCTCGCGCAGGTCTTTCTCCCAAAGGTCGTTGCCAGCCTCAAATCGGGTGATATAGTAGAGCTTCTTGCCATCCTTGGAGAGAACGGCATCGCTAAGGCGCGAGGAGTTGTTGGTGAGACGCACTATACGGTCGCGACAGTTGTCGATGTCGAGTTCGAGCGGTTTCACCTTCTCCACCTTCACCTCCTCGTCGTCCTTTTTCTTCTTCTCGTCCTTTTCCTTCTTCTCTTCCTCCTTCTTCTTGTCCTTGTCGTTCTTGTCGGCAATGTCAGCCTCCTCCTTGGTCATGCGGAAATGATCATAGGCATCGAGGTCGAGGAACATGAGATAAGCGTCAAACTCAGCTCCCCACGAACCGTGGCTGCGATAACCGGCACGATCGCTCGCAAAGAGGATAGCTTTGCCGTCGAGCACCCATCTCGCGCCTGTCTCAGTATATCCGCTATTGCTCAGATTCACGGGAGCCTTCTTGCCCGAAGCATCCACGAGGGCAATGTCGTTGCTGTTCCAACCGCCGCCTCCCATATAGCTCGCCAAGAGCCATCTGCTGTCAGGACTCCACTCAAACCACAAGTCGCCATCGCTATACGAGTAGTTGTTCTTGCCGTCGAGAACAGTCAATATGTCCTTCGACTTGACATCGATGACGCGCAGGTCGCCACGATTTTCGAAGAAAGCCACCATCTTGCCGTCGGGACTATACTTAGGCATCTGGGATGTAGCCATACTGTTGGTCAACCGCTCCTCAGTGAGTTCGGTGGCATAGGTAAAGGATTTCTCGTCCTTGTCCTTGATTGATGTGACATATATCTGCCACACCCCACCCCTCTCCGAGGCATATACCACACTACGACCGTCGGGAGCAAAACAGATGTCGCGCTCCTGCTCGGGAGTGTCGGTAAGTCGCTTGGTAGTGCGATATTCCACGGAAGTGACATACACGTCGCCATGCATCACAAATGCCACCTCCTTGCCGCTTG
>JBJEAY010000679.1:0-5931 GCA_051869575.1 Prevotella sp.
ATAAAAGAGTGATAGAACGAGTGATAGAAGTGATAGAAGAAAGCTTTTTTAACTATAATTCCTTGGATATTTAGAGCATTTTTAGTATATTTGCACTCGAAATAGATACATAATAACCCTATAATGATGCAAAACATGGTAAAAATAACACGAATTAAGTACGATAGAAGGGGTAAAACCACTCTTACCGCTTCATCACTCGACAAATTTATGGAAAGAATGACGAAAGATGACAGCAGGAACACTGTCTTTGTATTCCGTAATTTCGTTTCCATGGCACAGAATCATTATGGACGTGGCAGGAGATGGACTGGAGACTACTATCTTATGCACCAGATGCCCAGTTTCCTGCCTTCCTTGGACATCTCAAAGGATAAGCAGGGCAATGAGACCATGCGTGCATTCAACGGCATTGTGACACTGAGCGTTGATCACATTGACGAAGAGACTGACCTTGAAGCGGTGAAGCGTGTGGCGGCAATGATGCCAATGACCCTCGCCGCTTTCATCGGAAGCACGGGCACTACAGTGAAGATTCTGGTGAAAGTGGAGCCTAAGGACGGTCATGCCATCACCACCGAGGAAGAGGCAGAACAGTTCTGCGGCTTGTCATACGACATCGTGGTGAAGATGTATGACGCAGTGATAAACCATAACGTGCAGATGGCTGCCTCGGCACGAGAGGGCAACTGCCTTTATGCGGGATTCCGCTTGCCGCTCGACCCCAAGCCATATTATAATCCCAAAGCCTCTGCCATGCGCATTGAGACTATAGCCCAAGGCAAGCCGCTACAAGTAACGCAGCCTATAAATGACCGGCAGTTTACAGGCGAAGACGGGTTTATGAGCGATTCTGACTCCGACATACGCCAGATGCTCGAATATCTTAAGTCCCGATATGAATTCAGATACAATATGCTTGAATATGTGCCGGAGATGAAGATACTGGCAAAGCCTAACTACGGGTGGCTGCCGCTCGACGCACAGAGGTTTAACTCCATACTGCTCGACATGCAGAGCAGCGGACTGAGGATTTGGGACAAGGACTTCAACCGCTATCTGCACTCCCAGAAGGTAATTATTTACGACCCAGTGCAGGATTTCCTCTACGACCTGAAACAAAAATGGGACGGCATCGACCACATAGGCAGGCTTGCCGACTGCGTGCCCACCGACTGCAAACAATGGAAACAGTGGTGGCGCAAGTGGTTTATCGGCATGGTGGCGCAATGGTTGGGATATGACCGCAGATATGGCAACAGTGTGGCTCCGCTGCTCATCTCGCGCCAGGGCTACAACAAATCCACATTCTGCCGCCGCCTGTTGCCACCGCAATTCAAGCAGACATTCATCGACAATCTCGACGTGGCGGAGAAGAAAGCCACACTCATAGCCATGGCACAGTCGCTGCTCATCAACCTCGACGAGTTTAATGCCATTGCTCCACGCATACAGCAGGGATTTCTGAAGAACATCATGCAGTTGCCCATGGTAAAAGTAAAGCTGCCTTACGCACGCTCAATAGAGACACTGCCAAGGCGAGCCTCGTTCATAGCCACCACCAACATGACCGACATACTTGCCGACCCGTCGGGAAGCCGCCGTTTCATCGGTGTGGAACTCACAGCTCCCATTGATGTGACGACAAGCATCAACTACGACCAACTATATGCACAGGCTATTGACGCCATATACAAGGGCGAGCGATATTGGTTTGACCAACAGGAAACAGAGGAACTGATTGCCCACAACAGGAAGTACCAGCTTCTCTCGCCCGCCGAGCACTATTTCCGTCTGTGCTTCGAGGTGTGTCAGGACCCGAGTGAGGGTGAGTATATGTCAGCCGCCGCCATCTTCCAGCGCATCAAGCAAGTTGCAGGTTCGTCGTTGGGCATATCAGCCGTCACGAAGTTCGGCCAGTTCCTCACCAACATCGACGGTATAGTCCGCAAACGCACCAATTCTGGCATGGTATATCTTGTAAAGCAAAAATTAGTCAATTGACAACAGGTCGGCGCATTCTTCTTTCATCGGCTTAATCATGCTTTCAATGTATTTCCTTTCATCGTCAGTAATGCTGTACTTTTCGTAAAGCATTTCGTCTGTCCATGGATGAGAGAAATCTTGAATTGGAACGTAATGATAAACGCCAGCCAATGCATCTTGAGTAATCTTCATTGATGATACAAGAATGCGGAATACTCTTGTTTTGAGGTATGACACAAAATTCTTTGCTTTAACCCTTGGAGTTGTTTCTTGCTTATCACTCGATTCAACTCCAAAAGAAGCATAAACATAGGTTTGCGAACACACAGAGTTGCCATCTGCAATGATTGGCTGACCGAGAACCAACTTGTCGTTACCAGAACCTCCTGCCTTTGGAATAAACACCTTAATGTCAGGAATAGCATTAGTGTTTTTTCGGACATCGGATGAACGGACATAGCCTATTTTGCGATTATTATGTTCTAAATAATAAAGTTTCACATCAAATTCCTCAGTACGAATATCACTCACGTCAAAAGGCGACTTCTTACTTGTTCGTGGATTGGTCGGAATACCAAAAGGTGTGTCTGACGAAATCATGTCTTCAACAAAACCGGCTTGCTCCTCTTTTGCTTTTGATACAATCTTTTGTACGATTGAGGCAAGACGTGGCTCTCTGATAATGACATCAAACTTTTTAAGCTCAATAGTGGTTGTTTCTAACACGCCGTTCTTGCGTAGTGTATATTCACAACTACCGTCATAATGTTTATCACGCAGGAAATAGCAAATACCGCCCTTGATTTCCACTTCGGGGAAAAGTTCTCTTGGGTTATGATATGCCGTCAAATGTGAAACCTGGTTTGATGTCAACATGTCTTTGCGGAATTCTCCAAGCAGATGCTCACGTCCTCCTGTAAACCATTTGGATGGAATAACAAGAGTGGACATGCTTGACGAGGTGTCTTTAGCAATGCCACAGAAATTCTGAAAGATTGGAGCATCATTGGTTCCACCTGACCCTCCTTCGTCCTGATAAGGAGGATTTCCTACTGCTATGTTTATACACATACTCTTTATCTTATTTATGTGACTCTCGGCATTCTCACCGATGAGGTCGTATGAATTAAATTTGTTTTCTATGTTATCTATTGGCATTCCAAGTGCCTCGTAAACCTTGCGTGTGAACTCGTAGGCAATGGTTGACGTGGGAATGGAGTAAACCTTGTCCTTGTATTGCCCGCCAAATGTCTGGATAATGGCGTATGCAAATTCCCCCTCCTTCGACGCAATGTCCATGAACTTGGTGTCTGCCGTAATCTGCTCGCGTGGGAGTTCTGACAGCATTTGAAGAGCCAAGTGATTTGGTGTCACAATCTCTGACGTTGACCAACGACCGAACTTTCTCATTGCGGTTTCCACTCGTTCAATGGGCGAAATGGATTCATCATGATATAGCATGAAGGAAATCGAGAATTTCCGCCTCGTGTTCAAACTTCAGGTGCAAGCCATCTGAAGACTTGGTTATGGATTTTGGCTTGAACAATTCGCCGAAAGCAACTGTTATGCCTTTCTTTTGCAGTTCAGCAAGTTTCCGCAGGGATGATTCATTTGGATTGAAGGCAAAGCGCACCATTTGAGGGAAACCATAGTATGGATTCTCCCATTCGTCCTTGGTGTCAAGATTGTCCTTGTCCCATTCTTCGCTTGCCTGGGCAATATCGGAGAACTGGCAGTAGCAGATAATATCCTCGTCTGTAAACTCATCTCCCATCAGAATCCTATAAGGTGTGCCTGACAAATGCAACTGCATCCTGACATCCAGCTGCTTGACCTTTGTGTCCAGGTCATCAGCTGATTCTGCATCATATTTATGCTCCTGCTTAGGTGTTGCGCCTACAGGAGGAAGTACCTTGCCATATTGTTCGGCACGAGCTCCAAAGTGAGTTTCATCAACAATCAGAAGGTCTATGCCCTGACGGAACAGTTCTTTGTGGCGTGATTTAATTTCCTTACTACTAAGGTCTTGGAGAGTCAGGCAGACAACAAGATTCTTGCAATTCTTCTTGGCTTGTATTATCAACGAATCGTTGCGTTTCAGGTCGTCACCATCTGCAAACTCATACCCTTCAAAATTCTTGAAGTTCTCCACCGTCCTCTTCCATTCTGTCTTGACATCGGCCTTGGCAGAAACGACAACAACAAGATGTGCATCCATTGCCTTTGCACAACTCATTGCCGTGATGGACTTCCCGAATCTCATTACGGCATACATGAGCAGACGAGTTCGGCGATGATTCTTTGCTTCAATGAATCTCTTGACTACCGCCTCCTGATTAGGGCGCAGTGTTATCGGTTCTTCATCTCTCTCATAATGGAAGTCAACAGGCACTCTGCCATCTTTCATTGAATAGAGTTTGTAACGCCCATCCTTTTCAGTGGCACTCTTTCTTATGTCTGATATAGCTTCATCCACGTCGTCGGAGGTGGCATTCTCAAAGAATTCATTTGAGTAATATGGAATGTCGGGAAAGACTGTTCTTTCGAGACGATTGCGCCCTTTCTCGCGAATGATATACTCGTGAACTGAGAGGTCACGGAAGTATTCGTCACCCGCGGTTGCCGGTTCGTCGTATTTCTTTTGCAAGTCGGCAAAGTAGCGACGCCATTCATTCAGGCGCGTTTCAACAGGACGGTAGGTGTCGCCAATCTTTAGATAGTTTGGCACAGTGCCTGTCTCGAACGCATAGATATGGGGCTCCACGCGTCCTACGATGATTTTATCTATGATAGCGCTACTTGTCATTGTCTTTTTGGTTTAAGAATGTTATGGCATCAACGGCCTCATTTTTCGACCAATCCATCATCTTGGCATAAATGCCGTTGTGCTTATACATTAAATCTTTTTTACAACCTTCGCAGGGAATTTCCATGCGGGTAATCTCGCCGAAGATGTTTGACTCCTCTTTCACTTTCGTCTTGCAACTGTTTGGCAGGACGTACTTCAAACCATCCATTTGCCAGATGTTCCACGAAATGATTTCAGCCATTTCTGCTACTAAATCCCAAGAAGGCTGCTCATTCCAAACCGTCTCGTAATAGTCAAAGAATGTCAACAACAGGTTTTGTCTGGCCAAGAGCAGGTTGTCGCCCTGCCACTCATAGCCGAAAGAACATTTGTAGGCGACTTTTACCCAGTGTATCCAATCGTCTTTCTCCTTGACATTTTCTGTAACCACACGCAGTTTGCGGTCGAGGAATCCGACTCGTTGATTGACATTATCGAAGAAACGTCCCGACACGGTATCATAACGACTGACAATAAAAGGAGCCTCCCCGCAGGTAATCTCCATAACCGTCTTGCGGACATAGTCTTTCCATGTAAGTTTATCGTTATCTTTAAACACCGGTGAATCTGTAGGTTGCCACACCTTGCCCATTTCTGTGCATGTATTAAAAACATCCTTACGTCCAAACAAACGCTCGTCAACGTCGTTAAGCATCTGATTGCAGAGCCAGGAGGGAGTGAACACCTCTGCCATCTTTCTCGCCCTGTTCTTTTTGCTCTCTTTGTTTTTCAATACCCTTGGAACAATTATGCGACTTTCTTTACGGCAGATTTTTTCTACTGTTATCTGGTCATGGAAAGTATAGCCATCACCACATTCAACATAATCATTGGTAGCCCAAATAATGCATCCTCCTGTGGTGTGGTCACGAAGAAGCGTCTCAAGGATTCCATGTCCCCAAGAAAGTATCTCGTCTTCATGTATGTCTATTCCAAATGGCATTGTAATTATCTCTTTGTTTGGTGCAAAGATAATAATAATAAATGAAACCGCAGCAAAAAAGTTCAAAAAATAAACATAAATAATCAATATTTAGATTAGTTTATCCATTTAATGATATTGTACATACCAAAAAACCAATATGAAAAGCACATGA
>JBJEAY010000680.1:0-5921 GCA_051869575.1 Prevotella sp.
ACATGGTGGGCATTCAAGAAGAAGTAATTTTGGTTTTAGTAGTTAAATTACTGTTCGGCCCCGCTTGCCTCCTCGTGAGGCGGGCGGGGATTTTCTTTCCGCCCCTTGCCATTATTTCCCCAAAACATTTGGCGGTTTGGAAAAGAAATCGTAACTTTGCAGCGTTATTGTTTGGTTGAGCAAACATAACCGTTAATTCTTTTTAATTATTATGAGGTTTTCTTGGATGTATAAAAAATAATACTTACATTTGCAGAAAAAATAACAAGATGCCGGACAAGAAAACAATCAATGACGCAGTCGTCAGATGGGCACTCTCTATCTTGCTTGGAGTGAGTGCCTATCTGTTTTGGTTCTTGGGCTATCCTCATGCCATGGGCTATCAGGAGCAGTTTCAGCTATTTCTTTTTGATTATTCTTATTTTGCCGAGCGCATTGTCGTGCCAGGGGGATTGGGAACATACGTGGCGGAGTTTCTTACCCAGTTCTATAATGGCCCTGCCATTGGCGCGTTAGTCATAGCCCTTGTGTATGTGTTGATGCAGAGAATGACGTGGATGCTTGCCAAGCGCAACCTTCGGGATGGCGACAATACTTGGTTGGCATATATCGCGTCGTTTGTGCCGTCGCTCATGATATGGTGGCAGATGGGCGACGAGAGTACGATGTTGGCTTATCCCGTGTCGCTTGCGTTCATGCTTGCCTCAATGTTGATGCTGCCGAGGGGGAAGGTGGGGCGAATATGCTACACTGTTGTAGCCCTGCCGCTGATGTATTGGATAGCAGGCCCGCTCGTGTTGCTTTTGGGAGTGTATGCCGGTGTGGCATTTGCCAAGGATAGCGAGCGCAGACTAAGTGGCCTTTTCGCCTTGTCAGCGTGTGTCGTTTATGCCGTGGCGTGCATACTTGTGTCGGCATTGATAGTGCCTTATCCCTTGGAACGGCTTTTTGCCGGAATATTCTACTATCGATTTATCGAGATACTGTCGTATATGTTGGCCGTGATAGCCATTGTCGTATTGTTGTTGTCAACGATACGTATTACGGCTAAAGTGAAGAAACCCAAGGTGGTGTGGGGGATTGCTGCCGCAGCAGTAGCTTGCCTTGCGGCGGTGTTCATACCCAAGGCTTACGACGAGCAGAAATACGACCTGGTGGAATACGACTGGTTAGTGCGCCAGCAACGATGGAACGACATCATAGCAAAGTCGGAGCGCAAGCAACCATCGTTGCCAATGAGTGTTTGTGCCACTAATCTTGCCCTCGGTATGACGGGACAGTTGGGCGACCGCTGTTTCGACTTCTTCCAGAATGGGGCAGAGGGACTGCTGCCGGAGTTTGAGCGTAATTTCTCCACAACATTGTTGACAGGCGAGGCGTATTTTATGCTCGGACTTGTAAACACCTCACAGCGATATGCATTCGAGGCAATGGAGTCGTTGCCCAACTACAACAAGAGTGGCAGGGCGATTAAGCGTCTTGCCGAAACCAATCTCATCAACGGACAATATGCTGTGGCAAGGAAATATTTGACGATGCTACAGAAAACAATCTTCTATCGCGGATGGGCGGAGAGACGCTTGGAGATGATAGACAATCCAAGGCTCATTGACGAGAATAATGTGTATTGCTATCTCAGGAAGGTGCGCCTGGCTGATGATTTCCTCTTCAGCGACAAGGAGTTGGACAAGATGTTAGGTCAGTTGCTCATGCGCAACAAGGACAATATGATGGCGATGCAGTATCTGCTCGTCTATCCGCTGCTCAATCGTGATTTCCCCACGTTTATGGGATATTACGGGTATGTGCAGTCATTGAAGAACTATACTCCCCGTGCCTGTGTGGAGGCGGTGGCATTGGCTTACGCACAACAAAACAAGTTGCCGCAGACGGAGATTCAACGCTACCGGTTGTCGAATACTTGGAAGTACCTTTTGGGGAATTAGGGATTAGGAATTAGGAATTAGGGATTAGGGATTAGGGATTAGGAATTAGGAATGAAACATATACATTATTATATATTAGGAGTGGTGCTTACCGTCTTTCTCCAGTCATGTACGGAGACGGTGGACAATGCCGTGAACTCGGACAAGACGCCTGAGATATTCCCCGACTATGTGGGAGTGACGATACCTGCAACGATAGCCCCGATGAACTTCAGCGTGGAGGGTGATGTTGACAAGGTGGATGTTGTGGTCAAGGGCAGTAAGGGAGGCGAGATGCACGTGCAGGGCGACTATGCCGACTTCGATATTGACGAATGGCATAGACTGGTGGCAGGCAACAAGGGCGGCTTGCTCACCTTCTCCGTTTGCAGTAAGAATGACGGTGCGTGGACACGCTATCGCGACTTTAAGATGTACGTGAGCAATTACGACATGAAGGACTACGGACTGACCTATCGCCGCATTGCCCCGGGATATGAGGTGTATAGCAAAATGGGACTTTATGAGCGTCGTCTTGACAACTTCGACGAAAGGGCTATAATCGAGAATACACAGGTGCCGGGAATGTGCGTCAACTGCCATACATCGTGCAAGACCAATCCCGACAACTTTGTGTTTCATATCCGTGGCGACCACGGGGCAACACTCGTAAAGACAGGCGACAGCATGGAGCTGCTCAAGGCAAAGAACGACTCCATCAAGGGGTCGATGGTATATCCCTATTGGCATCCCTCGGGAAAATATTGCGCTTTCTCCACCAACCAGACTCGCCAGGGATTTCATGTGGTGAAGGACGAGAGGGTGGAGGTGTTCGACCTTGCATCGGATGTGTTTGTGTATGACGTGGAGAAACATCAGCTGATACTCGACACACTCCTTTCAACGAAACTATACTCAGAAAACTCCCCCGTGTTCTCTGCCGACGGGCGCACAATGTATTATCTCACCAGTCTGCAGCGAGAATATCCATTGCAATTCAAGGAACAGAAATACAACCTGTGCAGCATAGCCTTCGACCCCGACAAGGGAACATTCGGCACAAAGGTGGATACAGTGTATAATGCCGTGAGTGAGGGCAAGACAGTCACTTGGCCTCGTCCGTCCTACGATGGTCGTTATCTGATGTTCACTCAGATGGACTATGGTTATTTCTCGATATGGCATAAGGAGAGCGACCTTTGGCTGCTCGACCTCAATACGATGAAGGCACAGCCCCTCACGGCAGCCAATAGTAAGGATGCCGACAGTTTTCATAACTGGAGTATTGGTTCGCATTGGTTTGTCTTTACCTCACGGCGTATCGACGGACTCTACTCCCATCTCTATCTGTCGTGTATCGACGACAAGGGACGTCCGACCAAGGCATTCCTTCTTCCACAAAAGAATCCCAAGGAATATTACACTACATCCATATATTCATTCAACACGCCCGACTTTACCTCCCGCCCGGTGGAACTTGACAGCAGGGAGGCAGCGAGACAAATCAGTTCGGATAAAAGAATAGAAACAACAATTAGATAAATTATGAAGACACCTAAGACACTATTATTGATTATCGCCGCTTTATTATTTGTGGCATGCGAAAAGTATGTAGCCGAAGATGTGGCTCCGACGGAATCCAAAGTCGTTGACGGCAACTTGGTGGTGAAGGCGGAGTGCGTAGTCACCAAGTCGGGTGAAGAGGATGAAGAGGCGGTGTCATTGCCGCTCAACGAGAGATTCACGCGAATGAGTATGGTGCTTTATCAGAATGACGTGAGAGTGGATTATGTCAATCAGGTGAATACCGACAAAGACTTCGGCACGATGTCGGTTGACTTGGAGCCCGGCACTTATCAACTCGTAGTCTTAGCACACTCGGGCACACGCTCCCCTACAACAACCAATTGCCACAAGATTTCCTTTTCAGCACCTCTCACTGATGTCTTTTCCTATTATGGGGAGATAACAGTGGGAAAAGAGGCTACCAAGATATCCGTACAACTCACGCGTGCCGTGGCTAAGATACAGCTCAATATCACAGATGATATTCCTGCCAATGTGTCTTTCTTCAATTTCATTTATAAGGGTGCGTCGGTGTCGTTTGACCCAGCCACAAAGGTTGGACTGGCTTCCTCCACTCGTCGCAATATGGAGATAGAGAAGGAAGAGGGGGTGAAGACATTTGAGTTATATACCTTTGTTACAGGAGCTGACCAACTGGTGGACTTGGATGTGGCGGGGTATTCTGAGGCAAAGGATGTTGTTGGAGCTAAGAAATTCCCAGGTATATCTGTAGAACTGCGCAAGGTGTCAAAGATTGACAGCCCGATGTTTGATGGGGTGATAGAGGGTCCCACCGACATATCGGTTATTTTAGATGACACTTGGGATGGTGTGATTGATTATACATTCTAAGCCAGTTGCCGTTTATTTGAATGTAAACGGCAGTGGCTTTGACTTAAACAACTTACCTACGTCCTCTGCCTTGAAGGGCAGGGGGCCACGACCTAATTCGGGTGCGTTGTATGACTTCAGGAAGTTGTCATAGAACGACGGGTATTTCTGTGGCATCACAAATGGTTTGTGTGCCTTGCCCTGGCGATCGATATAGCAGAAATATGGTTTGCCGTAGAGCCCGTCGTCGCGCTTGCTGGCAAACACAAACCATCGGCTATTGCTGCTCCATGAGTGATAGGTGTCTGACAAGTTGCTGTTGACGATGCTCAAGGAATCCACTTTTCTCGTTTCCAAGTTAATCATCCTTAGGTCGGTCTCGCGGTGCCAGATTGGGAATGTGCCGTATGCTTGTTGGGTATAGAGCAGCATCTTGCCGTCGGGCGACACGCGTGGATGGCATACCGACGTGGAAGCCTCGGTGAGTGTGTCGGCTTGGATGCCGATAGTCTCGGTAGTGGCGTCAAAGGGAATGCGGCAGAGCACATACTGCAATCCCCTTACGGCAGACCCGATGTCGGCAGAGTCGCGACGTAACAACGAGTTGCGCGCCGTGCAGTAGTATATGTATTTGCCGTCGGGCGAGAATGTGGGGAAGGTCTCGAGCCACAGACTGTCGGCAAGTAAGGGACTGCGGATAATCTTACGTTGGTCGAGGTCGGCGACATACACATCCGACGCCGTGTCAAATACTTCTAATCGCTTACTGCCCGCAGCATGGAAGGCTGGGATAATCTTGTTGGCTGAAAAGACTATATGCCTTCCGTCGGGATGAAAACCGAAATACACGCTTCCGCCAACCATCCCTTCTGCCTTGATGTCGAGCAACTCCAGTTTGCCGTTGCGGTTGAGCACAGCTCCACCGCCTTCGCCTCTGACGTACATCATTGACAAATCGGGCGACTGATTGCTATATGTGTGACAATTCATGCAGCGGTTGCCCACTCGTTCATAGTCGCAGAAGTTGCGTGTGGTGAAATCCTCAAGACAACGCTCCTGCAACTGCAGACGGCTGAACACCTCATAATCGGGTTCTATAAGTCGGTAGGTGAGCCAGGGGTCGATGCTGTCGCCTACGACAGTCCATGTGAACGGACGGTATTCCACCCACTCGTTCTCCTGTCCTACGCTCACGCTTACAGTGATTTTCTTGCCCACATTGTCGGCGAGCAACTTGTGCCAGTCGTCGATGTCAAATGTCACCTCGTTTCCGCTCTCGCTGCAAAGTATCTCACCATTGACAGAGACCTTGACATCCTGGCATAGCGAGTCGCGTATAAGGAAATTCAGAGGAGCTATATTCACGGGTATTGTCACGTCGCGATAGTCGGGATAGATGGGTGCATCCATATCGGCTGTCACCTCCATCCTGTTGTCACATCCTGTTGCCACTATCAGCAACATCATCCAATATATTATTCTTCTCATCAATCCAATAATACTTAAATATTTTAATACTTTAATACTTTAATTCTTTAATTCTTTAATATTTTAATTCTTTAATTCTTTAATATTTTAATTCTTAAAAAGCCCTAGATC
>JBJEAY010000681.1:0-5841 GCA_051869575.1 Prevotella sp.
TCAGCAGGTAAATGGATAGGCGGCATACTTGGATTTATGGCCGCAGGACCACTCGGAGCATTGGCGGGAGTGGCATTAGGAGCATTGTTTGACAATGGACTCGACGCAGTGAATAATCCCAATAATTCGGGAACACGTTCATTCAATGGAGCGCGCACCGACGAGGAGCAGCGCAATAGTTTTATGTTCTCGTTGATGGTGCTGTCGTCCTACGTCATCAAGGCCGACGGCAAGGTGATGCATTCCGAGATGGAGATGGTGAGGAATTTCCTTCAATCAAGTTTCGGTGTTGATGCAAAGACCCAGGGCGAGCAGATTATGCTTCGCCTCTTCGAAGAGCAGAAGCGCCAAGGCAAGTTGCAGTTTAAGAACACGGTGGCACAGTGCTGCGAGCAGATAGCCATGAATATGGAGTATGCCCAGCGCTTGCAGTTAGTGAGCTTCCTCTTGGCAATAGCCCAAGCCGACGGTAATGTTGATCCCACCGAGATAATGGCCATCCGCGAGTGTGCCCAGTGGATGAGGATGCAGGCGGGTGATGTGGATTCGATGCTCAATCTCAAGGGCGACTCGCTTGAGGATGCCTATAAGGTGTTGGGCGTAAGTCCTTCTGCCTCAGACGATGAACTGCGCAAGGCATATCGCCGTCTTGCCCTCGAGCATCATCCCGACCGTGTGTCTGCCCTCGGTGAGGACGTGCGACGTGCGGCAGAGCAGAAGTTCCAGGAAATCAACGCAGCCAAAGACCGTATTTGGAAGGCCCGCGGCTTATAGTTGCTTTGGACAGATGTCGCTGAACGGACATTTGTCGCATTTGGGATTACGGGCTGTGCACACGTATCGCCCGTGGAGCAGAAGCCAATGGTGAGCCTTGCCGAGGTCGTCGGCAGGGATATATCGGCATAGCTTCTTCTCCACCTTCAGTGGCGTGTCGTCGCTCTTGGCTACAAGTCCCATTCGGTGACTCACGCGGAAGACGTGGGTATCCACCGGCATGGCATTTTCGCCGAAAGCCACGGTGAGCATCACGTTGGCAGTCTTGCGTCCCACTCCGGGCAAGGCTGTCAATTCGTCGAGCGTGTGTGGCACCTCGCCTCCATGCTTCTCCATCAACATTCGCGCCATGTCAATCAGATGCTGCGACTTGGCATTGGGATAGGACACCGACGACACAAGCCTGAGCACCTCGCCGAAGTCGGCTTCCGCCATGCGTTGTGCATCAGGAAAACGTTCAAACAAAGCCGGTGTCACCATGTTCACTCGTTTGTCTGTGCATTGTGCGCTCAGCATCACCGCCACAAGCAGTTGGAAGGTGGTGGAGTAGGTGAGTTCGGTGGTCACCTCGGGCATTTCCTCTCTGAAATGCTCAAGTATTCTGTCGTATATCTCTTTTTTCTTCATATTAATATATATTACTATCCAAATAGGGCTCTCAGTGCTTCCTCCACCTTCTTCACAGGAATAAGTTCGATATTGAAATTCTTGCCCTTTAGTCCTGCGAGATTATACTTAGGGATAATCATGTGGGAGAATCCCAATTTCTCGGCCTCCGAGATGCGCTGCTCGATACGGTTGACAGGGCGCACCTCACCGCTCAATCCCACTTCGCCCGCCATGCACCATCCAGCCTCTATCGCCGTATCCACATTGCTCGACAGCACTGCCGCAATCACACTGAGGTCCATGGCAAGGTCGGTGACGCGCAATCCTCCGGCAATATTCAGGAACACATCCTTCTGCATGAGTTTGAATCCCACGCGCTTCTCAAGCACGGCGAGCAGCATGTTGAGTCGTCGCTGGTCGAATCCCGTGGCAGTGCGCTGGGGCGTTCCGTAGGCAGCCGACGACACCAATGCCTGAGTCTCTACAAGGAACGGGCGCACACCCTCCACAGCCGACGAGATGGCAATGCCGCTCAGTCCCTCGTGGTCTTGTGTCAACAGCAGTTCCGAGGGGTTGCTCACCTGTCGCAATCCCGATTGCTGCATCTCGTATATACCCAATTCCGAGGTAGAGCCAAATCTGTTCTTTATGCTTCTCAGTATGCGGTACATATAGTGCTGGTCGCCCTCAAACTGTATCACGGTATCCACTATATGCTCCAGTATCTTCGGTCCAGCAAGCGTGCCCTCCTTGTTGATGTGTCCGATGAGAATCACTGGCACCCCGCTCGTCTTGGCAAAGCGCAATAGGGCAGAGGCGCACTCCCTCACCTGTGTCACACTGCCCGCACTTGTCTCCACATCCTCTGTAGATATTGTCTGTATCGAGTCTATTACCACAATCTGCGGATTCACCTCCTTGATATGCTCGAATATCCTCTCTAATGATGTCTCGCATAGGATATGCACATTGTCGTTGTCGGTATGTGGTATGCGTTCGGAGCGCATCTTCAGTTGATGTGCACTTTCCTCACCGCTCACGTATAGTATGCTCCTTTCGGGCATCTGCAGTATGGTTTGCAGTGTCAGCGTACTCTTGCCTATGCCCGGTTCTCCGCCAAGCAAGACGATGGAGCCGGGCACTAAGCCGCCACCGAGCACTCGGTTGAGCTCGGCGTCGTGCATGTCAATTCGCGGTTCCTCGCGTGTACTTATCTCGCGCAGCAACATCGGGCGCGAGGCATTGCGCATGCCCCTGCCAATGACTCCCGTACGCGAGGATGCCGTGGCTGCATTGCGCGCCAAAGATGCAGCCGACTCGCCTGCTATTCTTATCTCCTTGAACGTGTTCCATTGTCCGCAGCTTGGGCATTTGCCAACCCATTTCTGCGACTCCTGACCGCAGTTGCTGCATACGTATGCTATCTTATCTTTTGCCATATTGCCACAAAAGTACGGATATTTTTTGATATTACAAAATTTATTTGTACTTTTGCAACCATAAATCAGAAAAAACGATGAAAAAGATGAGAAAAGTGACATATTTTGCAGTCTTCATGGCTGCTGTAGCGTTCATGTCGGCATGCGGAAATTCGTATCAGGAAAGCAAGCGATTGTCGCGTCTCGAAAGACAGCGTCTTGCCAAGGAAGACTCCGCGGCACTCAAGATTGCCGTGATGCCCACGCTCGACTGTCTGCCCCTCTATGTGGCAAGGGAATATAAGTGGTTTTGCGACGGAAAGACCGACATCCGCCTGAAGTATTTCACCTCGCAGATTGACTGCGACACGGCCATCCTCAACGGTAGGGTGGAGGGGGCGGTGAGCGACCTCGTACGTGTGGCTCGCATGAACAAGAGCGGGGCAAAAGTGAAACCGCAGATTGCCACCGCCGCCTACTGGCAGTTGCTCACCAACCGCAACTCGCGCATCCGCCAACTCAACCAGCTCGACGACAAGATGGTGGCAATGACGCGCTACTCCGTCACCGACATGCTTGCCGACCATGTTGTGGATAGTGCCAAGCTCAAGAGCGAGCGCGTGTTCAAGGTGCAGATAAACGACGTGAATGTGCGCCTGCAGATGATGCTCAACAACGAGATGGATGCCATGTTCGTCACCGAACCGCAAGCCACCCTCGCCCGATTGGCCAAGCACAAGGTGCTGCTTGACACGCGCAAGATGGACTGGCACATGGGTGTCATAGCCTTCAGGGAGAAACCAATGAAGGATGTGGATCGCAAGCGACAGTATGACGTCTTCGTCAAGGCCTACAACCAGGCTTGCGACTCAATCAACAAAAACGGCATTGCACGCTATGCCCACCTCATGGAGAAATACTGCCGCACCCGCAGTGCGGTTCTCGACTCCATCCCCAAAACCAAGTTCCCTCATGCCGTGGGACCACGTGAGAAAGATGTCTTGAGAGCAGAAAAATATATTAAATAAAAGAAGAGATACACTATGGAAGATATGATCAACACCATACAGGATATATACCGCGATTTGCATAAAGATTTCTTTGCCGCCATCGAGAATATCAAGGAATATATTCAAGAGAAAGGCGACCGCAAGGATATACAGTATAAGTTGCAACAGCTTGAGAGCGAGATGGAGCTCTCGTGCAGTTGGTGGAAAGAGCCTAAGCCCTGTCCGCCCGCCGATGATATGCTCGATACCTATTTCCTTCCCAAGCTCCGAAGGCTATGGGACGACTATATCTTGCTCGACATGATGACCGCCAACAACAACTATCTCCTCTCGCTGCGCAACAAGGTGAGGGCAAGCGGACGCGACTGGTCGTGGGGCGAAATACGCAAGTGCTTGGAGAATTTCGTGTCGAACATCGCCGTGCTCCAACTGCAGAATGACAACGAAGCCATCCAACAGCGCTTGGAGGTGATATACGAGGAGCAGAAGAAATACCGTCAGCAGATGTTCATCTACGTCCTCACCGAACTCCGCCTCTCGGATGGCGACATACAGGAACTGGAGGAACTGTTGCTCACACCCACCATCGACAACATCGACCAGAGGATGATTATCTCGGCACTGACAATCAACGGACTGATGGTGTTCGACCCTCTCAAACTGCGACTCCTCGTCAACGTATATCGCAAGTCGGACGACATACCCGTTAGGCAATATGCCTTGGTGGGATTGGCTTTGACGTTGCCTGGAAAGCCATTTTATGCAGATGACAGTTCGGTGAAGCTAATGAAAGATTTCTTGGATAACGACGCTACGGCGAGGGAAGAACTGGCACAATTGCAGATACAGTTGGCTTATAGCGAGTCGGCAGCTGAGGATTCACGTAAGTTCCAGGAAACCGTCATGCCCGACTTAATGAAGGCCTCCAATATGCGTTTCACCGACAAGGGAGTGGAAATGCAGGACGACGACCCCATGGACGACATCCTCGGGCGCAGCGACACCGAGAAGCAGATGGAGGAGATAGAGGCGCGCATGCGCAGCTATATTGACAAGCGCAGTCAGGGCATGGACCTCTTCTTCCAGGGCTTCAAGAACATGAAGCGCTATCCCTTCTTCAACGACATCTCCAATTGGCTCGTGCCTTTCTATCACGAGCATCCCGACATCGCCCACGCCATGCGTCAGATGGGGGGAAACGGTATGCTCAACCTGATGCTCGACGCCCCGATGTGCGACAACGACAAGTATTCCTTTGTCTTTGCCTTCCTCTCCATCATGAACAAGATGCCCAAGGAAATTATAGAGCAGTTGCAGCATGCTCCCGCTCCCGACAATGCCTATCGCGATTGGATGAGCGACCCCGCCATCATTCGCCGCAACTATGTGCAGTCGCTCTATCGCTTCTTCGAGCTCTTCCCCTATGCCGAGAGTTTTGCCAATCCGTTTAATGAACATTCCCCCATTTGTATCAGTTATCCAAGATCCTCGCTTTTCATTGCTAATGGCATACTTATGCACACCCGTTTCGACGACAACATTATCGACCTTCTAAAGTATTTCACACGAATGGAATACGACGACGATGTACAATCTATCTTGGAAAAGTTTGACATCGATCGTGAAGACAGTTTTGATCTTTGCTATGTACGTGCTATTCAGTGGGTTAGTTCTATTTACGACTCCTATGACATAGATATTTTCAAACATAACATTGAGTATTGCCTTAAGGTTAAGCCCGACAGTATTCAGGTGAAGAAGTTATATGCCAAGTGGTTGTTCTCATGTGAAAGATATCAGGAGGCAAAGACCATGTTCGGCCAATTGATGGAGGCTCGCGACGGCAATCGCAACTTCATGTTCAGCTATGCCCTGTGCTGTCGCAAGTTGGGCGAAAATGACGAGGCGAAGAAGATGCTGTTCCGTATTACCTACGAACATCCCGACGACCGTGAGGCTTCTATCATGCTCGCCTCCATGCTTTTGCTCGACGGCAAGATTGAGGATGCCTTCAGGCGTGTGGAGAAAAT
>JBJEAY010000682.1:0-5812 GCA_051869575.1 Prevotella sp.
AATGACATTTGGATTAAGAGTGGCAACTACTGGTCAATACGTAATATCGAGGTGGGTTATTCACTTCCTCAGAACTGGATCAAGAAACTTTGGATGACCAAGTGCCGTATCTACTTCAGCGCCTACAACGTGGCTACATTTAGCGACCTGCCCGATGGTGTTGACCCCGAGAAGCCTATGAGCTACTGCTGGTGGTATCCGAAGACCCGCTCTTACACATTTGGTATCAATATTGGTTTCTAATCAATGTAATCAGAATAGAATATGAAAAAGATTTATGTATATATAGCTACTGCTATGTTGGTTGCGGGAGGGTTCTCCTCCTGCAACCTCGACAAGGAAGTTGACTTGACATTTACTGCCGACAATGTCTTTGCCGACGAGGACATGACACGTGGTGTGCTGGCTAACTGCTATACCTATCTTCCTGACGCTTTCTACGGATTCACTCAGGAGGATGCCCTTGGTGCTTTCAAGGACTGTATGACCGACAATGCCACACCATATTGGAACGGACTGCGCTATCGTAGTGTTCTTCAGGACACATACGATGCCACAGGTCATAGTTTTGCAGAATATTATTTGGAGAGAGACATTAAGGGAATTCGTGTCTGCAACCAGTTTATGGAGAATGCACGCCCTGATGTTATCGGTAACTCAGAAAAGGCAGGTGATGACAACAAACTCTATGAACGTTCTGTTGCCGAGGCTCGCTTCATTCGTGCCATGCTGCATTTCGACCTCGTGGGTTGGTTTGGAGCAATTCCCGTTGAAGACCATGTGCTTACACAACAGGAGGCTGCCGAGATAGCACGCACTCCTGCTGCCGAGGCTCTTCAGTGGATAGCTAATGAGTGCGACTCTGTGAAGGATCTATTGCCCTTCCGCTACTCTAACGAAACTGAGAACTGGGGACGTATCAATGGTGCCGCAGCCTACGCCCTCAAGAGCCGTGCGCTCCTTTATCTCGCTTCTCCGCTCAACAATCCGAGCAAGAGTACAGACTTATGGCAGAAAGCTGCTGATGCCGCCATTGCTTTCATCAACAAGAACAAGACATCAAGCAACCCCTATAAGCTCTATACTACATCCGACAATAACCCGAAGCAAAACTACTATCAGTGCTTCGTATCTACTCCTCACCTCAATCCTGAGTATATTCTCAGCCGTTCGGAGTGGACAACGTCTAATATAGAGCGTTTGTCATTGCCTTGCGGTTATACAGGTAAGCAGACGGCAGTTGGGCGTACCAATCCGACTCAGAACCTTGTCGATGCATACGAGACTATCAATGGTCTGCCAATTGAGGAAGATCCTACTTTCGATGCAAATAACCCATACGAGAACCGTGACCCGCGTCTTGAGCAGACAATTCTGCACCAAGGTTCTATTTGGGGTGATCCGTCGGATGACTCTCGTCGCGCCGTTAATGTAACATACGGAACGGGTGAGGATTATCAGGCTCTGCACGGTGGTACTACTACAGGTTACTACACCAAGAAGTTCTGCTATGAAATCAGTTTCAAGAAGAATGCTACAGAGGTGAACAACCCGCATGCTTGTCCTATCTTCCGCTATGCTGAGGTGTTGCTTAATGCTGCTGAGGCTCTTAACGAGGCTGGCAAGACAAATGAAGCTTATCAGTATGTCAACGAGGTTAGAGCACGTGTCGGTATGCCTGCATACTCTGGTATGACTCAGGATAAACTGCGCGAGCGCATTCAGAATGAGCGTCGTATCGAACTCTGCTTTGAGGATCATCGCTTCTTTGACGAGCGTCGTTGGAAACTCTTCGAGGGCAAGACAGCGTCATCTGAAAAGAATCTTCCAAGATATAAGCAGGTTTATAACCTCTATGGTATCCGTTGGAATAGTGAGACTGAATTCCAGTATGTTCAGGAAGAGAAGATTGGCACTCGTGCCTTCTCATCTCCCAAGAACTACTACTTCCCAATACCAGATGCTACTCTTAAGAAGAATCCTAATCTGGGACAGAATCCTGGTTGGGAACTTACTTCCAATGATTCTGGTAACACAGGTGGTGGAACCGAAAGTGCGGAATAAAACCTAACTGTTATAATGTGTGCAGGGGGCAACCCTGTTTGCCTCCTGTACACATAATTATTTATTAATACCGATAGTAATTATGAGAAAGTTATTGTTTGCCTTGTTTATAGCGTGTGCAACGGTTGCTAATGCTGCCGATTTGAAATGGGCAATGACCACACAAAAGGGTGAGTCTGTTTTTATGGATGAAGTGGGATATATCCTCTATAGTGACGGTAGCTCTGTTATGAGCATCGTGAAAAAGGACAATACAGCTATTGAGGATGTAACCAAGGTGACATTTGCCCAATTGGATCCTTCTGGGGTCTCGAATGTAGTGGCTGATAAGAGCGTTACAGTTCTTTCCCGTGCTGTTGACAGTGTATTGAGAATATCGGGTTGTAAGGATGGTTTAACCGCCTCTGTCGTGTCCGCATCTGGAGCGGTTGTCGCTAAGTTTACTACAAAATCAGGGAACACGGAGATAGACGTGTCAACACTCTCTACTGGTATATATGTCCTTGTGGTTGGAAACACATCGATAAAGTTCATAAAGAAATAACCCTATAAATGCCAATTGGTTATGAAATATAGAATATTCTACATCGTATTATTACTTGCAGCCTCTTTATCGTCAACAGCGCAAAGTCTTGTTGTAAAGAAGAAAGACGGAACATCGCAAGTGATGGGAGGGAATGTTTATTTTCCTCAGGACAAAAGTAGTGGCTCTTGGTCTGTCTCTGCTTCAGATGGTGGTGTATATCGTGCAAGTTCTGATATATCAGCTTTGAAAAGTATCAGTATATTGGATGGAATAGATCTTGACTTGGCATTATACAAGTCACCCACTTATAATGATTATTATATCTCGGTCGCTGGTTGGGATCAGCGTTCGCAGTGGAATCTCGCAAATATTCACGACCCGTCGGTGATGCTTGCAGAAGATGGATACTATTATATGTATTGCACAGATGCTGGTTATGGAGACCCGCATAAAAAAGACGTTCAGGACAACAAACATGGGCATTTTCAGTGCCGTCGCTCCAAGGATCTTGTCAATTGGGAGTATATGGGTGCCACAATGTATGGTTTGCCTTCATGGATTCAGCCCAAGCTCAACGAGATTCGCAAGGCAATGGGACTTGATGATAGCCCCGCTGATTTTAATGACGACTTACAGTTTGGATATTGGGCACCATGTGCACGCAAGGTGAAGGACGGATTATATCGTATGTATTACGTGATAACGTGTCCAGGACTTATCAATGGTGATTATTCTTGGGGTGAGCGTGCTTTTATTGGTGTTATGGAGACAAGCGATCCCTCTGACCTAACAAAATGGGAAGACAAGGGTTACGTTATAACAAACTATTCCGACAAGGAACTTGATTACAGCACAAGTCCATATAACAACAATGTTAAAGACAAAGATTCAAGAATATGGGAGAAATGTTATTTTAAATACAATGCCATCGACCCATCGTATATCATAACTCCTGAGGGTGAGCACTGGCTCATCTATGGTTCATGGCATAGCGGTTTTGCAGCAGTGGAACTTAATCCCGAAACGGGAAAGACCAAGGCTGAACAGGGCAATCCTTGGGGTGCAGAAAACGAGGCTGCCTACGGAAAGCGTGTTTATACTCGTGATATGTCAAGCCGCTGGCAAGGTTCGGAGGCTCCTGAGGTTATTTATCACGATGGATATTACTACATGTTCTTGGCATACGATGCGCTTGATGTTCCATATAACACCCGTGTCGTACGCTCTGAGAATATTGATGGTCCTTATAAGAGCATGAATGGTGTGGATGTCACAAATAAGGGTGGCAATGCCTTCCCGATAGTAACTCATCCTTATCAGCTTGGCGGCGACCACGGATGGGTAGGTATCAGTCACTGTGCCGTATTCGAGGATGGCAATGGCAACTGGTATTATGCATCTCAACAGCGTTTTCCTGCCAACTATAATGGCAATGCTTATAGCAATGCGGTGATGCTCGGTGGCATACGTGCAATTCGTTGGACTGATACTGGTTGGCCTATAGTTATGCCCGAACGCTACGGTGCCGTGCCTCAGGCTCCAATCACAGAAGATGAACTGATTGGTAAGTGGGAGCATATCTCAATTCAATATAAGAATGGTGAGATTCAAAAGTCAGAATCCATGACTCTCGGTGAGGATCATACTGTTACTGAAGGATGGAACCAAGGCTATGAGTGGAGTTTTGACCCCACAGATAATGTCCTTACCATCAATAATACGAAGTTATATCTCGCTCGTGAGGTTGACTGGGAAGCATCTCCACGCAAAGCAACTATTGTATATGCCGGTTATGGTAAGTACAACACCACAAATAATCAGAGGACATATTGGGGCAAGAAGGAATAAGACATGTCATAAGATTTAACACATATATTTTCCGTACTAATTACTATCAATAAACAGCGAAGGGGCGGTCGCGCAGTGATGCGAGGCCGCCCCTAATTATTTTTTTCTAAGTACATTTTTCCGTTTAAGTCGCTACCCTATAATCAACAGATTAGTGTGGCGAATAGTCAAAGTCATTTACAGTACCAGTCTCAGACGAGAAGCTTATGCCCACTTTATATATCTTACGCAAGTCGGAGGCGTAGGGTAAGGCGTAATTCTTTTCATCTATCTGCTTTAAGGCTGCTGCGGCTGTGGAGTTGAGCTTGAACTCGAAGATATACACAAAGTCGGGACATTCGAGTATGCAGTCGATGCGTCCTTGGCTTGTCTCTTTCTCAATATATATGTTGTATCTGCCGAGCATGCACATTATGAGATAGAAGGTGTATTGGAAGTGACGTTCGCACTCCATTGCGTCCTGCTTGCGTTGGAAACGGTAGGAGATATTGGCAAGAAAGGCAGTTAGTTGGAGCTTGAACTTGTCGAGGTCGCCTGCTTCCAAGGAGTCACTAACTCCATCAAGCCATGTGGATGAACGGCTTCCGTCTCCGAAATATTCAGCTGCAAGAGCAGAAGTCATCCCGCTTCTCACTTCCTCATTAGGAAAATCCAGTAAATAGGTGTTTCTGCGTTGGTTGTAACCCTTGATTGTCAGATAGCCACTCTGATAGAGCATTGGCAAAGGTCTTTGCTTTGTTGCCTTATAGTCAACAAATTCAGAGGCTGGGTAATATTTGCCCACTAATTCATCGACACGCTCATGGTTGTCAGCCAAGAGACGCATTAAATATGTCGGAGTACCTGTAGAGAACCAATAATCCTTAAACTTGCCTTTTTGTAAACAGTTAAGCAGACTGAACGGATTGAAGACATCTATCATATTCTCACTAAAGTGATAGCCGTCATATTTGCGCTTCAGTTCAGCAATTGTGTCCTCCTCAGTTATGCCATTTGCCTTGCCTAAATCTTTTATCTGCTCCTTAAACACAGATAGCAGTTCGTTCTTGGTAATGCCACAAAGCGCGTCGTATCTGCCATCATAACTTATGTCGTCGGGTTGATTGAATCCGCTGAACACACTTACTTGTGAAAATTTGGTAACGCCAGTGAGCATCACAAACCTCAGGTGCTTGTCGGCAAGTTTGAAGACACTGTAGAAACCTTTTAAGATACTACGGTTGTAGTCTTCCAATGTTTTTATATCTCCCTCAACTACCGGCGAAGGTATGCCTGTGTTCATCACTTCGAGAAGTGGTATGTCGTATTCATCTATAAGAACCACGGCACGCTTGCCTGTCTTTTCGTGGGCAGTTTCCAGTACATCATTAAAGC
>JBJEAY010000683.1:0-5807 GCA_051869575.1 Prevotella sp.
AGTTAGACCAGTACATTGAGACTGAGTACAAGCCTGTAATGAAGTTCGCTACCAATGAGTCCGGTCAGCTACTTATGTCTGATGGAAAATATCTAATTTGCAACTGATATGAATTACATTGTATGTACCACCATCAAAGCCAAGGAGTATGGATTTCAGATGTATGGAAGAATCTCCAACGGCAAGGACGTATTTCTCAACGAGAAGGAAGTCATTAACTCTCAGACGCTCAACGGCACTCTTGAAGAGAGGGCAGAGACCCTTGAAGGCAAGGTGCTTACTGAAACAGAAGCATTGAAACTCAAAAACATTGATGAATCATGGAAAAACTTAGCGCACAAGGCAGCATATCAATCCGAAGGGTAAGGAACGGTGATACATTGTTTCTGTCGTTCAACACCAACGGAAAAGCATTGTTCCAAGGTGTTGACAGCTCCAGTGGAGAAGAAGTAAGTCCAGACTGGACTGTAGAAGCCAACCAGCCTGTTATCACCCCTGTTGTTAACTCAGCAAAGGGCAATCCTGTAACCACGCAGTATCACTCTTGGAAGTATCTTGGAGTAACACTGTCGTTCACAGGTGCAACTGTAGGTGATTTCATCAAGGACTCTACAGGAAAGTTTGCAATCAACACCTCGACAGGTGCATTGAAAATCATCAAGAACCTTGCAAGTACCACCAACTTTGCAAGTGATTTGTTGGAATATCAGTGTGTAGCCACTCTCGATGGAGTTGAATACAACCTATCCAAGTCTATTGAGATTATGATTACCACTTTTGGAGCATCTTCTTATATTGGCTTGATTACTGCTACCACTGAGCAACTTACTGCTACTGTAAGTTCTACGACCCTTAATGCTGAACTAAGGCTCGCTAAGGGCAGTGTTGACTTTTACCCTAAGTGGTACAAGGGCAACCTCTCCACACCATGGACTGGCAAGAACGGCAGCAAGTCCCCTGTAGCTTCACGCTCTGATGTTGACGGAACGACACTGTTCATCTGCGAGTTCTACAAGTCAGAAGGAGACACCACACCTGTATATCGTGCTGGCATAAGAATCATTGACACCCTCGATGATTTTCAAGTTGTCTTCGGCATTACATCAGCCAACAAAACAGTTGACGTAGGCAAGCCTGTAGAGGTCACAGGAAAGGTAATCAATATGCGTACCAATGCAGAGGTTGCAGCTGACGGAACGTGGAATCTCTACGTTATGAATACCAAGGACTGGACTACTATCCGCAGCACAAGCGGATTGAAGTCTGCTGGCTATAACAAAATCACCATTTCAACAGACGATACTGACAGGGACGGAGAGTTCAACGATGTAGAGGTTATTGGTGATGTTACTTGGAACGAATAATCATTAACTCAATTTACAATTATGGTAGAAACATTAAATCTCGGAAGTGCTCAAGCAGTAACATCTATGCTGCAAGGCAATTCAATTCTTGTTGAGATAGACGGTTCTGTAAGACGAATCACTCTCGACAACTTTATGACCGCTATCCAGACAGGCTCGCTTGACATCAAGCAGTACGGATGGGGTGTACCACTCAAACAGAACCAGTCTTCACAGAACTGGGGACGTGTTGGCAATACCGCTATGTGGGAAGCCTTCAAGAGCGAGGTTGGACGTTACCTGCTCACCAGTGATGGCAGTAAGATGGCAAAGCTATCCAAGACCAACTCGGCTTATTTCGCTGATGGAACGGCAGTAGATGAGACCAAGGGTCACATCATGGTAAGTGGACCACGTTTGTATTTCGATGTACGAACAGACGCTACCACTGGTATTCCTGTTCTTTGGGGCAGCTACCAGCCAATCAGCAAGCACTACATCGACACTCCTATACTTGCAGCCTACTGGGGTTATCTCCTCGATGGCAAGCTTGTATCACGAAGTGGATATGTAGCCACTCGATCAAAGACTATCAGCCAGTTCCACACCTACGCAAGAGCCAATGGCAAGAACTTTGGCCTGTACAACTATGAGCAAGCCTTGAAGTATATATTCATGCTCAATCTGTTTGAGTTTGGCAATCCCAACGTACAGGAGAACATAGGCTACGGCTGTTGTGGAGATGGCAATACTTGGGACGCAGTGGACAATACAGTCCTTACAGGAGCTACAATCTCCCTTGGTGACGCTTGCGGTGCTATTGACATTTCATCAGTAGCAGGAAACGCAAAGTCGTGCCGTGTATCTCTCTTCGGTCTTGAAGACCTCTACGGTCTCTATTGGAACATGATACAGGGCATATACTTCGGCTCATCAGAGAATGACGGACAGACAGGCTCAGAAGTATTCACATACACTGGTAACCGTATGCCGACAGAGTCTGAGCTTGCAACGCACCCCAACGGTGATTACAGACAGTTCACCAGACTCACAAGCAGTGGCTGGATACAGGAAATGCTCTTCGGAGAGTTTATGGACATCCTTCCTAAGAAGCTTGGAGGTGGAAGCGGTAGCTACCTTGGAGACCACTCTTGGGAGAACACTACAGGACAGTTGTGCCTTTGGGGTGGTCGTGCGGGCTACGGTACGCACTGCGGTCTCGGTTGTTCGTACTCGTATATCGCTTTTTCGTACTCGAACACGGGCTGCGGGGCTCGCCTTGCTTATTATGGCAAGCCAACCATTGTGAACGGAGCTGATTTGTAATCAGGTCTTGAAGCATATCTCCCTGCCTTGACGTAAGGAAAGGCAGGCGCTCTCAAATTTCAAATAATAGGTGGCGAGGAACATTAGTTGTGCCTTTGGGGTGGTAATGCGAACAACGGTACGAACTGCGGTCTCGGTTATTCGAACTCGAATAACGCTTTTTCGAACTCGAACACGAACTACGGGGCTCGCCTAACTTATGAATGTAATCGTAGAGGTCAGAAGGTCTGCAAGGAAACCTCTGACTTGCGAGTTCCTCAAGCCTTGGTTGTTAATGCAGCCAAAAAATATCAGCGGAAATGCCTGTAAGGGCAAGCGGTGCGAGTAACAGAAAGGCGAAAGCTCCGGGCAGAGAAAATAAGCAACTATGATAGCAGATTATTGGGTCAAAAAGATACTGTCAACGAAGAAGGCAAAGCACATAATGGACGCACTGGCAGACAGGGACGTACTGGAAGAAGCAGCTGAAGATTCTCTCCAGTCTGTTGGCTACAAGTCCATCACCAAGGAATTGCTTCTCGGCAAGCAAGAGCCAACTGAGATACAGAAAAGGCAGTTGAAGAATATACCTTGGTACGTTAAGAAATTCATCCTTCACA
This sequence comes from Prevotella sp., assembly GCA_051869575.1. Lineage (GTDB taxonomy): Bacteria > Bacteroidota > Bacteroidia > Bacteroidales > Bacteroidaceae > Prevotella. Next base: position 3,269 of record JBJEAY010000683.1, read on the forward strand.
GGGAGCAGTGCATTGACGAGCTACAGAACATGGTAGTCTTGCAGCTTACTGTTCCTATGAAGTTCAATGAGGTCATTGTGCATGCAGTTGACAAGGACAGGGAAATCTATCCTACGCATTTCTATCCATGGAGTGTGCTACTTCACGCAGTCAAGCTCTTGTTGGAGCCTATATCTGAGAAAATAGCCATCTACGATTCAAGCGCAGGACGCAAGGGCAAGGGTCAGACCTTTGGCGTACTCAGAATGAAGAGCTTTATGAGACGTTACAAAGGCTACAAAGCCTTCTGGAAGGGTGATTTCAGAAAGTTCTACCTCAGCATACCGCACGAGGTCATTATGTACGTTATGCGGCAGTGCATAGCAGATGAGCTTTTCCTGTCGTTCTTTGAGAACAATGTTCTTTGCTTCAAGTCAGACATCATAGACTTGCTTCACGAAGAGATTGAGAGGAAGAAGAAATACTGCCACTGGGCAAGTGACGTACCCTTCCACGAATATGATATTCGTGGTATCACTACAGGCAGTCCGATAAGCCAGATAATCGGCAATATGGTCAACACCATCATCGACAGGAAGATGAAGGAGGTGTACAAGGCGAAAGGCTACCACAGACACTGTGACGATACCTTCGGACTGGCAAGGGACGTAGATGAAGGTTTCAGATTCCTCAACTGTCTTGACGGAGTATGCAATGAACTTGGAATAGTCCTAAAGGCTTCCAGCTTTGCAGCTCCCATTCGAAACGAGAAGTTTAACATTGAAGGTCGTGGCGCAGACTTCATGGGATTTGTATTTAGCCGTGGCAACTGCAGAATGAGGAAAAGGAACAAGCAGCATTTTGCAAGGGTCGTGTCGAAGGTCAAGTCTCGTAAGCGCAGACAGGAAATCCTCGCAGCCTATTGGGGCATTGTAAAGTGGGGACGATGTAGGCACCTGTGGCACACTGTAACAAACAGGAACTATATGGCATTCAGAGATTTTGGAATCCAAGGCAACGAGGAAGTCACCATTCTTGACGGAAAACGTTGCTTCAACGTACAGAGTACAAGCCAAGGCACTATTGCCAACATGCCTATATCCGTTGTCGATTTTGAGGACGGATTAACCATCAAGGGCAAGACAGGCAGGTGTTCTGTGCTTATTCAAACAGGTGACGGTCGCAAGATGAAGTTCATCACTTCTTCAAGCGAAATGATAAGCCAGCTCAACAAGGGCAGGGAACTGGAGAAGCAGGGCACTGCGTTTTTCCCCCAGCCTACTGTTGTTAGGTACAAGTCACTTGGTGGAAACAAAGGAACTTATTATTTGGAATAATTTATGAAGAACTTTACAAATTTGAAGAACGGTGTTCCACAAGGTGGAATCAACGTTATCATCGAAGCAGGATTGCTAAGAATCTTCTTCGATTACGAGAAGGACGAGACTGTAAGGGAAGACATCGAGGGCAATGCAGTTGCCAACGACAACGCTTACAAGTGTGAACTGGTTGAGGTACAAGCTCCGCACACGTACCCACGCATTGTATCTGCTATCGTAGATGACAGATATTCTGCTTCTGACGTTACTGCCATCATAGCCAACCACGCATTGGCAGCAGATGAGAAAAGTGACATCACAGACGAGAAAAGAGCCGAGTACCTACAAGACTACACCACATTCCAAGAACTGCGCTCACACGCAAAGGAAGTGGCTAAGAACGTATTAAATCTTATCTAATTCAGACATGGGACAGAAATCTACACAGGGTCACATCACCATAACGAGACAGAGAAACGGCAAGGACGGAGAAGACAGTATCAGAAGGTATCTTGTTGTATCTCCTACGTGCCTTCTTGTTAAGGCTGACAGGTCTTCATTTGAGAGTGGAAACACTATACATTGCGAGGTATGGATGCAAGAGGGTAAGAACAACCCCAAGAGGACTGAACTCAGCGATGTATCTGTTGAGGTGTATAAGGACACATCAACAACTCCAGTTGCAACTAAAACAACATTATCGTTTGATATTACTGCTGATTCAGCTGCAATCTCATATACCTTCAAGCTGAAACATGGAAGTGCCTGTGTAGATTCTGTTACTGTTCCCATTTACGAGAAAGGACAGGACTCTGTAAGGATAGACCTCGATAATGAGACAGACGTTATGCTCTATAATGAGAATGGCAGCAGAGTAGGAGGTGTTCTTACCTGTAATGCTCGACTCTACGAGGGCATGACAACTGTAGGCTTTACAGGTGGCACCACAATATCTGCAGTAGCTGATGGTTGTACTATCAGCGGCACTAACAATGCTGGTTCTTACTATATGGTACAGGTTAATGCAGTCTCCAAGGATAACGCTACTGTTACCTTCACTGCAACCTATAAGGGCAAGGAGTATGTAAGCAAGTGGACGATCAAGAAGCTCATTGGAGTTGATAAGTATGAGATTGTCACCACTCCAACTGCAGTCAAGTATGACCCGAACACATCAGAATACTCCAGCAGTATTGTTGTTGACCTCTACCGTACCACACAAAACGGAACGAGAACAAAGC
>JBJEAY010000684.1:0-5797 GCA_051869575.1 Prevotella sp.
AGGCCTCGCTCTTAATTGTTTTCACGTCAATCTCGTTGAGTTTCTCTACGAAGAGTTCACGGTCTTCGGTGTCCATGATGGCCTGCACGGGAGTACCGAGCACTTTCACGCCATATTTTTCGAGAATACCGTTGCGATATAGTTCAACACCGCAGTTGAGGGCAGTCTGACCACCGAATGCGAGCAATATGCCGTCGGGACGCTCCTTCTGTATCACGCGCTCCACGAAATAAGGCTGCACGGGTAGGAAGTATATCTGGTCGGCCACACCCTCGGAAGTCTGCACAGTTGCAATGTTTGGGTTGATGAGCACAGTCTCCACACCTTCCTCGCGCAGAGCCTTGAGTGCCTGTGAACCAGAGTAGTCGAACTCGCCTGCCTCACCAATCTTCAGTGCTCCCGAACCGAGGAGCAACACTTTCTTTATATTGTCGTCTTTCATCTTTTTTCTTTTTTTTGTAGTGGTGTGGTTATTGTAGGGTTGCAATGAAACGGTCGAACATGAACTCAGTGTCGATAGGTCCTGAGCATGCCTCGGGATGGAACTGGCTTGTGAACCAGGGGTTCTCCTTGTGGCATACGCCCTCATTCGAGCCGTCGTTCATATTCACGAAGAGCTCGCGCCAGTCGCTGCCAAGTGTCTTGGCGTCCACGGCATATCCATGGTTCTGACTTGTGACATAACAGCGGTTGGTGCCCACCTCTCTCACTGGCTGATTGTGAGAGCGATGACCATACTTCAGTTTGTATATAGTGGCACCACCAGCCTTTGCCAACAGTTGGTTACCCATACAAATACCGCAAATAGGCTTGCGGCTGAGCGACATCTGACGACGTATCACATTTACGGCATCCTCGCACATATCAGGGTCGCCAGGACCATTGCCGAGGAACAGGCCGTCGAAGTCCATCGACGTGTAGTCATAGTTCCATGGCACACGTATTACCTCAACCCCACGGTTGATGAGACAGCGGATGATATTATTCTTCACACCGCAATCCACGAGCACCACCTTCTTGCCGGCACCCTCATTATAACGTATGATATCCTTGCAACTGACACGATCCACCCAGTTGACACCCTCGTATTCAGCCGTAGGGATATTGTCGGGCTCATCATCGAAGATGATTTTACCCATCATCACACCATGCTCGCGCAACACCTTAGTGAGCTCACGGGTGTCGATACCCGTAATACCAGGTACATGCTCGCGCTTGAGCCACGATGCCAAACTCTCTACCGCATTCCAGTGGGAATACTTCTCACTATAGTCGGCGACGATAATAGCCGAGGCATAGATTTTGTCACTTTCCATAAACGTGGCAAGACCATTGGGCTCGACAGAGAATGGAGGCACGCCATAGTTGCCCACCAAGGGATAAGTGAGTGTCATCAACTGACCTGCATAAGAGGGGTCGGTAAGGCTCTCTGGATAACCCATCATAGCCGTGTTGAACACTACCTCTCCCGCAACAGGTTGGTCGTAACCGAACGACTGTCCGTGGAATTTTGTCCCGTCTTCAAGGACTAACGTTACATTCTTCATTGATTGGTATTTAGAACTTTGTTGAATACTGATATATCTTTTCGTAGTAGTTGATAAACGCCTGGTTCACCAGTTTCATTCCTCCCGGTGTGGGGAAATTGCCGGTGAAATACCAGTCGCCTTTATGATTGGGGATAGCCTTGTGCAATCCCTCAATGCTCTGATATACGAGTTCGATAGGAGTGGTGACACCTGCCGGACGCAACATCTCCACCATCTTGCGGTTGAGCTCGTCCACCGAGAACGGCTTGTAGAGTTCCTTCACGCAGCACACCATCTCGGCCTTTGGCTTGAGCAACTCGTCCTTGCAGTGGCGATACACATCATCAATAAGCTGATGCATACCTCGGTCCTTGAGCAGTTCGATGCATGCACGGAATGCGATAAACTCCTCAAGTCGAGCCATGTCGATACCATAATAGTCGGGGTATCTAATCTGTGGCGACGAACTGACAATAACAATCTTGCGAGGATGCAGACGGTCGAGGATTTTGATGATACTCTCCTTCAGAGTAGTGCCTCTCACTATACTGTCGTCGATGACAACAAGGTTATCCACTCCGCGCTCAAGAACGTCGTAAGTGATGTCATATACATGCGAGGCAAGGTCGTTGCGCGAGTTGCCTTCGGTGATGAAGGTGCGCAACTTGATGTCCTTCCATGCCGCTTTCTCTGAGCGCACATAACTGCAAAGTATCTCCTGCAGCTCTTCATGTGTGGGTTTGTGGTCGAGACTTTCTATCTTCTTTATCTTCAGGTCATTGGTGTATTCCTTGAATCCCTGCAACATTCCGTAGTATGCCACCTCGGCTGTGTTGGGGATAAACGAGAAGACGGTGTGCTCCACGTCGCCCTCAATAGCCTTGAGGATAGGTTCCATCAGTTGTTCGCCAAGTCGCTTGCGCTCCTGATATATCTCACGGTCGGAACCGCGACTGAAATATATTCTCTCAAATGAGCAAGCCGAGTCGCCACGTCGTTCCAGAATCTTCTCAATAGATGCCGTGCCGTTCCTTCTCACAATCATAGCATGTCCCGGTTGCAGTTCCTTGATGTCCTCGAAATCGAGGTCAAAGGTAGTTTGCAATACGGGACGCTCGCTTGCCAGCACAGCTATCTCATCATTAATATAATAAAACGCGGGACGAATGCCCCACGGGTCGCGCATCGAGAACATCTCTCCGCTGCCGGTAAGACCACACATCACATAGCCACCGTCGAAGTCGGGCATTGTGGTCTTGAGCACATTGCTCATAAGAACATGTTTGTCGATATAGTCGGTGATGCCAATACCATGAAGTCCCTGGTCTTTGGCATCATCATAGTTGCGTTCCACCTCGCGGTCTAAGCGGTGTCCCATCCATTCGAGCATGATATAGCTGTCGCTATAGATACGCGGACACTGTCCCATGGCTGTTATCTTGTCGAATATCTCATCCACATTAGTCATATTGAAATTACCGCAAAGACAGAGATTTTTCGCCTTCCAGTTATTTCGTCTGAGAAAAGGATGCACATATTTCAGTCCGCTCTTGCCTGTAGTGGAATAACGTAGATGTCCCATATACAGTTCACCGGCAAAATCCACGTTATCCTTGGCATATCCAGCGTCGGCAATCTGGTCGGATGAAAGAGAGGAAAATCCCTTCTGCACAGTTTTGAATATCTCGGTGATGGCATTCGAGCCTTCCGCTTTCTCACGGAACATATACTCATTGCCAGGAGCAGTGTCGAGCTTGACACACGCGATACCGGCACCCTCCTGTCCGCGATTGTGTTGTTTTTCCATCATTAAGTATAGCTTGTTGATGCCGTACATCCATGTGCCATACTTCTGCTGATAATAGTCGAGTGGCTTCAGAAGCCTTATCATTGCCACTCCGCATTCGTGTTTTAGTTGTTCCATTGTATATTGTGGGGAGAAATTATTCTACTGTTACCGACTTGGCGAGGTTACGTGGCTGATCGACGTTCTTGCCCTTGCATACCGCTATATGATAGGCCAACATCTGTAGAGGTATCGTGGAGAGCAACGGTTCGAGACATTCTATTGTCTCGGGCAACTCGATCACCTCGTCGGCAATACGGCTGATGGTGTCGTCGCCCTTGGTCACTATTGCTATCACCTTGCCTTGTCTTGCCTTCACCTCCTGGATATTGCTTAGCACTTTCTCGTACATCGCATTGTGAGTGGCAATCACCACCACAGGCATATCCGAGTCGATGAGGGCGATAGGTCCGTGTTTCATCTCGGCGGCAGGATAACCCTCTGCGTGTATGTAACTAATTTCCTTTAGTTTGAGAGCCCCTTCAAGCGCAACGGGATAACTATATCCACGTCCGAGGAAGAGGAAGTCGCGGGCATAAGTAAACGAGCGGCTCAGGTCGGCAATGCGGTTATTTAGCTTGAGCACCTCTTTCATCTTTGCCGGTATCTCATGCAGCTCTCTCACCACTGCCTTGTATTCATCTCGGCTGATTGTGCCTCGCTCGTTGGCAAGCGCGAGTGCAAGCATGGAAAGCACTGTCACCTGACCGGTAAATGCCTTGGTAGAGGCAACACCAATCTCAGGTCCTACGTGGATGTAACTACCGGTGTCGGTGGCACGTGGAATACTCGAACCGATGGCATTGCATATTCCGTAGATAAAAGCTCCATGCTCCTTGGCCAACTTGACGGCGGCAAGCGTGTCGGCAGTCTCACCCGACTGGGATATGGCAATCACCACGTCGTCCTTGTTGATTACCGGATTGCGATAGCGGAACTCTGATGCATACTCCACTTCCACCGGTATGCGGCATAGGCTCTCGATAATCTGTTTGCCAATAAGTCCTGCGTGCCATGATGTTCCGCAAGCCACTATAACAAACCTCTTGGCATTGAGCAGTTGCTTCTTATAATCAATGACTGCACTCAGCACCACGTTATCCACATCCACATTCACGCGTCCGCGCATACAGTTGGTGATACAATCCGGCTGCTCGAAAATCTCCTTAAGCATAAAGTGGGGATATCCGCCTTTCTCTATCTGTCCGAGATTAAGGTCAACGGTCTGTATCTCAGGATTGATCTTGCGATTATATATATTCACCACCTCAAGCTCTTCTCCACGGCGTATCACTGCGATATTTCCATCCTCAAGATACACCACCTTGTCGGTGTATTCTATCAGCGGACTGGCGTCGGAGCCAATGAAGAACTCATCCTTGCCTATACCCACAACCAGTGGCGACTGCTTGCGTGCAGCGATAATCTGGTAGGGATCATTGCGGTCGAGCAAGGCAATGGCGTATGCACCAATCACTTCATGCAGAGCCAACTGCACTGCAGTAAGAAGGTCGATGTTCTTTTGTTCGCGTATATACTCTATCAGCTGCACCAACACCTCGGTGTCGGTATCGCTGATGAACTTAACACCCTTGGCTACAAGCTTTGCCTTGAGGTCGGAATAGTTCTCTATTATACCATTATGAATAATGGCGAGATTCTTCGACATGGAATAGTGGGGATGGGCATTGAGCGACGATGGCTCTCCGTGGGTGGCCCAACGGGTATGGGCTATTCCCACTGTGCCGCTAACGTCTTTGTCTTCACAATAATCAACCAGATTATCCACCTTGCCTTTCGTCTTATAAACATTAAGACCACCGTTTTCGTTTATCAAAGCGACACCGGCACTGTCATATCCTCTATACTCAAGCCTTCGCAATCCTTTTATAAGAATTGGGAACGCATCCTTCTTTCCTATATAACCTACTATTCCACACATAAATTTTTGTATATAATGTTGTTTTTGCGTGCAAATTTACGGCTATTTTTCCATTTATACAAGAAAATCGGAATAAAATAACAAAAAAGTTTGGGATTTAGATAAAAATGCATTAATTTTGCAGTAAAAAAACAACAATTCCTACAATATATTACCAAACAATGAAGATTATTCGTAACCAGATAACATATATAATAATTGCCTCAGCCATATTCATGGTTGCCTGCGGAGACAACGAAAGAAAATATGCCCGAAGCAAGGAACAGGCCGAACGGTTGAGCTTGCTCAACGACTCTATTGGGTATGCTAACAGTAAATTTCTGAAAGCATGTGACAGTATGCTTGCCATTGCTCAAGACAGTCTCGACTATTACGAGCTCCTATTGGCTAAGGGAGGAGTTTACACTGTCATAAACCCTGCCGACTCAATGCTCTACTATGCCAACCTTACCCTTGCCTTTACTGACAGATGTAAAATCA